>JAKFXK010000029.1 GCA_021731445.1 Nevskiaceae bacterium
CCGCTGCCCAGCGTTTCGAACCCGTGCCGGGGCTCGACGTGCCATTCCCCAGCGGGCCTCCGGGTCAATCCGCTTCCCTCCGCGACCAGCGCCGCCTTGACCACGGCCAGGAGCTCGACACCGTGCGCGCCCTCGCGCGCCGCCACGGCTTTGAGACGGCATAGCGGCCGCTGCCACATCTCCCTCCCCAACCAGAGCCCCACCATGCCGCGCCAGATTCTCGAAGAAACCGCATCCACCCCGCCATCCGCGAGACGATCGCCGCCCACCAGCGCGACATCGTCGACGAGGTGTTGAAGGCCGTCGCCACGCACGCCATCGTCGTCGTCGGCATGGCGCAGAACCCCGCGCCAAAGAAGGCGCGCAAGCTGCTCACCGAGGCAGGCCTGGCGCATCACTATCTGGAATACGGCAGCTACCTCAACAGCTGGCGCCGCCGCAACGCGCTGAAGCTGTGGACCGGCTGGCCGACCTTCCCGATGGTGTTCGTCAAGGGCACGCTGGTGGGTGGCGCGAGCGATCTCGAAAAGCTGATGCAGTCCGGCGAACTGAAAAAGCTGCTGGGTTAGACCGTGGCCAAGCCCTCCGTTTTCTTCGCCGCCATGCTGCGTGGCCCCGCCGCCAAAAAAGTCGACCAGATGCTGGCCGCCAGCACCCTGCTCAAGAAGCCCGGCAGCCTCGGCTTGCCCGCCAACAACCGTCACCAGTCGCTGTCCGATCTGCAAGCGCATCCGCTGGATCTGCCGCGTCTGCTCAAGGTGGGCGCGACCGTGCGCTGCGCGCCGCTCACGCTGCGGCTGGACCGCATCGAGGGGCGCGGCCGCGATGGCGTCACGCACTGGGAACTGCGGCCGGAGAAAAGCACAGGGCTGGAACGCCTGCTCGACGCCATCCGCCTCTCGCTCGTGCAGCAGGGCCTGCCCCAGGGTTCGCGCAACACCCCACACATCACCCTGAGCTACCGCGCGCCCTACCGGCTCGAACAGCCCGTGTTACTTCAGCAGCCCATCGAATGGCGCATCGACCAGTTTCAGCTGGTGCGCAGCACCGGGCATGGCGCGACCTATCACTACGAAGAGCTGGGCCGCTGGACACTCGACGGCGAGCCGGAGCCCGAAGCCTCGCAACTCGCACTGCTCTAAAACGGTTTCGGAGACCCGCATGGCCCTGAGCTTGATCGCGCATCCCTTCTCGTCCTACTGCCAGAAAGTGCTGATCGCGCTGTATGAAAACGGCATCGCCTTCGACTACCAGCAGCTCGGCGCGCCGGACTCACCCGCCAATGTGGAGCTGGCGCAGCGCTGGCCGCTCAAGCGCTTCCCACTACTGGTGGATGGCGACCAATCGGTGATCGAAGCCTCACTCATCATCGAGCATCTCGACGTGCACTACCCCGGCCGCACGCGCTGGCTGCCTGCTGACCCGGCCGCCGCGTTGCAGGTGCGTTTTGTCGATCGCTTCTTCGACAACTACGTGCAGACGCACCAGCAGAAAGTGGTCTTCGACGCCCTGCGCCCCGCCGAACAGCGTGACGCGCGTGGCGTGGCCGATGCACTCGCCGCACTCGAAGCCGCCTATGACTGGCTGGAGCATTATCTGGAGGGACGAACCTGGGCCGTGGGCGATGCGCCTAGCCTCGCCGACTGCTCCGCCGCGCCCGCGCTGTTCTATGCCGACTGGACGCAGCGTATCGACGGCCACCGCCACCCCAAGGTCACGGCCTACCGCGAACGGCTCAAGGCCTGGGCGCCGTTTGCGCGGGCGGTGGACGAGGCCAGGCCGTTTCGCTCTTACTTTCCGCTCGGCGCACCAGACCGGGATTGAGCCGCATGGCGCTCTCAGCCCAGCACCAACACAGGAGCCCCACGATGACCATCATCATCACCGCCTTTGAAAAGTCGCCCGATCGCGGCATGGGGCTGGCGCGCGACACGCGCGTGCGCTGGGCGCTCGAAGAAGTGGGCCAGCCCTACGACGTTCGCCTCGTGTCGTTTAAGGCGATGAAAGAGCCCGCGCACCTGAGCCTGCATCCCTTCGGCCAGATCCCCACCTATGAGGAAGGTGACCTCGCCCTGTTCGAGACCGGCGCGATCGTCCTGCACCTCGCCCAGCGCCATGCGGGTCTGTTGCCGAGCGACGCCGATGCCAAGGCGCGGGCGATCACCTGGATGTTTGCCGCGCTCAACACCCTGGAGCCGCCGATCCTCGAGCTCTTCACCGTGAGGATCCTGGAGGGTGACAAGCCCTGGGCAAGCGAGCGCCTGTCCCTGGTCCTAGATCGCGCCCGCACTCGGTTCGGCCAACTTTCTGCACGCCTCGGCGATGCCGACTGGCTTGATGGCGCATTCAGCGCGGGCGATTTGATGATGGTTTCGGTGCTGCTCAGGGCGAGATCGTCGGGCCTGCTGGACGAGTTCCCGAATCTGGCGGCCTATGTCGCCCGTGGTGAGGCACGGCCTGCCTACCAGCGTGCTTTTGCAGCGCAGATGGCGATTAACGCCAAGTAATTTCCCTCAATGAAGGGCGAGAGACAGGTTTGGTGATGCTTCCCTCTGGACCTTGCTCAAAAACGCGTATGTATCCTTTTGCGAATTTAAGTTAATCAATTGATCCGCATGACGACCAGCGATTTTAATAAGCGGACTTTCAGCATGCTGCTTGTCTTCATCTTCATACAAAAGATGATTCCTAACATTTTCACCAAATAGCTGCTTGGCGTAGTCAAAAACAAATGCTTTGTAAGCAATCGCTCTTTTAAGGCGGTCGGCAGGCATAGAGAAATTAAGCGTCTCAATAACATTCCACTGAGTGCCATTCTTATATGTGTATTCAGCGAATATGCGATTCTCAAGATCTAACGGGTATCTTGGAAAGATGAGCCCGAAGTCAATATCGGAAGCATCCGATGATAAGATCTTCATGCCATCGAATTGGCGACGAATCTTAAAAAACAACTGCTCGTTTTTATCTGTTGGTTGTGGCAGTGACGAAAGAGGCTCCACCCATTCATCAAAAAGCTCTTTCACTTTATGCCTATACTCAATAGGGCTTTGTGCTGAAAAATTGCCTAATGGTGAGCAATTAAAATAAGACAAGCTCTTTATAGCCCCGTAGCGTGCGGCAGTGGACTTTGAACCACTGGCCCACTTTGCTATCTCCGCTTTTGCGCCTGGCAAAAGATCATCCTCTAATCCATGAACTAATGCCCTGACCTTTGTAGCATTCCTTAGCATGCGAATGTCCAAAGAATCATCTTTGAAAACAACAAGGCCAACATTTACGGATTCAGCTCGAACGTCGCTCGGGCAGAATCGCAAAATGCAGTAATCAAAAGTGCGCGTGGTCATGTTGCCTTTAAACTCTTAAACAGTGCTTCAATGCGCTTAAAACGGGCCACTCTCCACCACTGCTGCCATGCTTGCTCAAAAGCACCAGCCTTCCGCCAATCTTGTGGGGTTTCAAGCTGACATTGACTTATGAAGTTCGATGGCATCTGCAACAATCTATTCAACACTCGCTCCGCACTTTCTTTGTGGAAAGGAAAATTCTCAAAAAGATGAGCATAAGCGTATTGTGAATCACAGCCTTCTCTTAATAAGTCCTGAGTATTCCAGCTCTCGCCAAAATATCCAGCTTCGGAGAAGTCGATAGCCTCTACAAGAACTCGACGATCGCCCTCTGTGAGAAATAAAAGGTTATGCGTGGTTCTATCTGTATTTGCGACTAATTGGTCAAAAGCATAAATCGCGCTTAGTTGCCGACCTAGTGTGGGTGCATCGAACTTGCCTTGAGAGTTGCTAAAAAGATCTATGCGACCGCACACATACCTCGAGCCAAAACAGGTTTGATCGCCTTGCTTAATAAAAGTAAATGGTGGTATTGGAACTTTGCACTCGTCCGCTAGACGAGAACAGAGGTACTCGTTGTAAGCGGCGTTCTTTCGAGTTCCGCTATTGCTTAGCACCACGTAGCGCCTATCGTCTTCGGCGCGAACAAGCTTGCGTCTTAGCGACCCTAGCTCTGTGGGAAATGTTTCGGCTATTGCTAGCGACGGATTTGTGCAGCCCTTTCCGTTCTCAAACGTTAGATCAGACTGTAATACCGGCACAAACAATGACCCTGCCGCAGATAACGGACTTGAGTCAATGGATGTGCGATCCAGAAACATTTAGCAGACTTTAATCCCAGCTCAGTGCGCCGCCTGTTTGATATTCCGTGACCCTTGTCTCGAAGAAGTTCTTCTCCTTCTTCAAGTCCATGACCTCGCTCATCCAGGGGAAGGGGTTTTCTGCACCGGGGTAGAGCTGCTTGAGGCCAATCTGCGAGCAGCGGCGGTTGGCGATGAACTTCATATACTCGTTGAACATACTGGCGTTCAAGCCCAGCACGCCGCGCGGCATGGTGTCGTGGGCGTAGCGGATTTCGAGTTCGGTCGCTTCCTTGATCATGTCCAGCGCTTCCTGCTGGAACTCGGCACTCCACAGGTGCGGGTTTTCGAGCTTGATCTGGTTGATCACGTCGATGCCGAAGTTCATGTGCATGGCTTCGTCGCGCATGATGTACTGGATCTGCTCGCTGACGCCGATCATCTTGTTACGGCGGCCGAAACTCAGCAGCTGCACGAAGCCGACGTAGAAGAAGATGCCTTCGAACACGACGTAGAAGGCGATCATGTCGCGCAGCAGGCGGCGGTCCATCTCGGGCGTGCCGGTGTGAAAGTCCGGGTCGGCCATGCTCTGGGTGAAGGGCAGGCTCCACGCGGCCTTGTCGTGGATCGACGGCACCTCGCGATACATGTTGAAGACCTCGGCCTCATCGAGGCCCAGGCTCTCGATGCAGTACTGGTAGGCGTGGGTGTGGATGGCCTCCTCGAAGGCCTGGCGCAGCAGGTACTGGCGGCACTCGGGGTTGGTGATGTGCTTGTAGACGGCGAGCACGAGGTTGTTGGCCACAAGGCTATCGGCCGTCGAGAAGAAGCCGAGGCTGCGCTTGATGATCATGCGCTCGTCGTCGGTCAGGCCTTTCGGGTCCTGCCAGAGCGCGATGTCGGCACCCATCTGGATTTCCTGCGGCATCCAGTGGTTGTTGCAGGCGGCGAGGTATTTCTCCCAGGCCCACTTGTATTTGAACGGCACGAGCTGGTTCAAATCGGCGCGACAGTTGATGATCTTCTTGTCGTCGACGCGAATGCGCGTGCCGCCCATCTTGATGTCTTCAAGACCGGTGGCGCCGCCCTCGGCGAACAGGGGGTCTTGCTGTGGGGCTTTGCTGCTCATGACAGTGCCAGCTTGCACGGCCGGGCCAGCGCCGGCCTGAATAATGGCGGGCGCAGGGGGCATGGGGGTAGTCGTTTCATCATCCCAACTCAACATCGATACCTCTCCTTATTTTTCCTTTCTCACGCCCTTGAAGGGTGTGCCGTCTTTCTTCTGATCCATGAACTTGCCGCTGTCGGCATCGCGCTTGGTAAAAGCATCGGTCAGCGGGGACTTGACCTGCGAGCGCTTTTTGACGGCGCCGTTGCGATGACCGTCACCTTTTGGGGGATTGGTAGCCATTTGCTTCTCCTTTATTGACAAGCCTCACACGTCGGATCGTTGATGAGGCAGAGCTTTGGCCCTGCGGCCTCGGCTGCTGCTGCCGCACTCGCACTGCTGGCCGCACTCGCGGTGCCCACCTGGTTGAGACGGCCATCGGTGATGGTGGTCTTCTCGGTGTGCGTCGCGCCCAGGCTGCGGAGGTAATAGGTGGTCTTCAAGCCCGTGAGCCAAGCGTGCTTGTAGAGCTCGTCGAGCTTGCGACCGCTCGGCTGCGCCATGTAGAGGTTGAGGCTCTGGGCTTGGTCCAGCCACTTCTGGCGACGCGAGCCGGCATCGACCAAGCGCTTGCTGTCGATCTCGAAGGCGCACTTGTAGATGGCCTTGAGCTCGGCCGGCACGCGGTCGATCTTCTGCACGCTGCCGTCGAAGTACTTGAGGTCGTGCGCCATCACCTCGTCCCAGAGGCCGAACTTCTTCAGGTCGTTGACGAGATATTCGTTGACCACCGTGAAGTCGCCGGAGAGGTTCGATTTCACGTACAGGTTCTGATACGTGGGGTCGATGCTCTGGCTGACGCCGACGATGTTGCTGATGGTCGCGGTGGGCGCAATCGCCATGCAGTTGCTGTTGCGCATGCCGGTGAGCTTGATCTCGGCGCGCAGGCCGGCCCAGTCGAAGGCGCCGCTCTGCGAGCGATCCTGCTGCAGATAGCCGCCGCGTTCGCGCGCGAGAATCTCGATGGAGTCGATGGGCAGCACGCCCTGATCCCAGAGGCTGCCCTTGAAGCTCGAATACGCGCCACGCTCCTTCGCCAGCTTGTTCGAGGCCTTGATGGCGAAGTAGCTCACCGCCTCCATGCTCTCGTCGGCGAACTGGATGGCGGCATCGCTCTCGTACGGCAGGCGCAACTTGTAGAGCGAGTCGTGGAAGCCCATCAAACCAAGGCCCACGGGGCGGTGGCGCAGGTTGCTGTTGCGCGCGGTCGGCACCGAGTAGTAGTTGTATTCGATGACGTTGTCGAGCATGCGCAGCGCTGTGGTAATCGTCGCTTCGAGCTTGACGAAGTCGAGCTTGCCATCGCTGCCGATGTGCGCGGGCAGGTTGACCGAGCCTAAATTGCACACGGCAATCTCCGAGCCTGCCTTGGTGTTGAGCGTGATCTCGGTGCAGAGGTTGGACGAGTGCACCACGCCGACGTGCTGCTGCGGGCTGCGCAGGTTGCAGGGGTCCTTGAAGGTCACCCAGGGGTGGCCGGTCTCGAACAGCATCGCCAGCATCTTACGCCACAGCGTCACCGCCGGCAGGCGCTTGTAGTTGGCGATGCGGCCCTCGTCCGCCATCTTCTCGTAGTGGTTGTAGCGCGCCTCAAAGGCCGCACCCATGAGGTCGTGCAGGTCGGGCACTTCGTCGGGCGAGAACAGCGTCCACTGGCCTTCTTCCACGACGCGCTTCATGAACAGGTCGGGGATCCAGTTGGCGGTGTCCATGTCGTGCGCGCGGCGGCGCTCGTCACCGGTGTTCTTCCTGAGATCAAGGAACTCCTCGATGTCGCGGTGCCAGGTTTCGAGATAAGCGCAGAGCGCGCCCTTGCGCTTGCCGCCCTGGTTCACCGCCACGCAGGTGTCGTTGGCGACCTTGAGGAAGGGGACTACACCGTTGGATTTGCCATTGGTGCCCTTGATGTAGCCGCCCATGCCACGCACCGGCGTCCAGTCGTTGCCGAGGCCGCCGGCAAACTTGCTGAGCATGGCGTTGTCGTGCACGGCGCTGAAGATGCCGTGCAGATCGTCCGGTACCTGCGTGAGGTAGCAGGAGGAAAGCTGCGGCCGCGGTGTGGCCGAGTTGAACAGCGTCGGCGTGCTCGACATGAAGTCGAAGGACGACAGCAGCTGGTAGAACTCGATGGCGCGGGTTTCGCGATCGACTTCGTTGATCGCGAGGCCCATCGCCACGCGCATGAACATCGCCTGCGGCAGCTCGAAGCGCTTCTTGCCCTTGTGGATGAAGTAGCGGTCGTAGAGAGTCTGCAGGCCGAGGTAGTCGAACTTGAAGTCGCGCTCGGGGATCAGCGCCGCGCCAAGGCGGGCGAGGTCGTATTCCATGCAGCGCGCGTCGAGCAGCTCTTCCTTCACGCCGCGGGCGATGAAGGCCTCGAAGTAGGCAGGGTAGAGCGGTGCCATCTCGCTTGCCGTGGGGCGGGTTTCGGACTGCTCCAAAAACTTGAGGGCTTCGTGATACAGCGCGACGGTCAAGAGGCGCGCAGAGACATAGGTGTAGTTCGGCTCTTTCTCGATGCGCGCGCGGGCGGCGAGGGTGAGTGCCTGGCTCAGCTCGGCTTCGCTGATGCCGTCGTAGAGGTCGCGGATCGCCGAGGCGACGACCTCATCCGGATTCACGCCGGTCAGCGTGCCGCAGGCCTCGCGCACCAGCTTGTGCAGCCGCTGCTCGTCGAGGGCGACCACGCGGCCATCGTCGAGCTTGATGTGCAGCACGTCGGCGGCGGACGCTGGGGTCTTGGCTGCGGCCTCGGCAGCGCGTGCCTGGCTACGCTCTTCACGGTAGATGACGTAGCTGCGCGCAATCTTGTGCTCGCCGGAACGCATCAGCGCCAGCTCGACCTGATCCTGGATGTCCTCGATGTGCACCGTGCCGCCGCCCGTGGTCTTGCGGTTGAGGGCGGCAACCACATTGGCGGTGATGCTCTCCACCTTCTGGCGCACGGCAGCACTCGCGGCAGCGGCAGAACCCTCGACGGCCAGGAAGCCCTTGGTGATGGCGATGGCGATCTTGCTGGGATCGAAGGCCGTGACCTTGCCGTTGCGGCGGATCACTTTCAGCGCGCCGGGTGCCGTGGCTGCGACTTCGGCGGCGGTGCTGCCCGCACTGGCTGGCGGTTGGGCTTTCGGGGCGGTGTTGGCCGACTCGATCTGCATGGGACTCTCCCTTGAATGTCTGGTGCGCGAAACTTGCGGATGACCCCGGTGCGTCATGCCCCGGTGGTGTGAAACTTTTGACCGCCGATGACGACAGAAATCCCCTGGGCAAGGGTTTTTGGCTGCTGGCATTGCTGCGGTGCGAAACAGATCCAGAACAAGCAGCCTAAGGCCATGGAAAAGACCTTGTTGCGACTTGCGTCCAGCGGCTTTGAAGATAGCGAGGCAAGCTGGGAGCGTCAACGCTCTGTCACACAAAATGTTGTGGTGCTTGGGTATTGAAAACACTACATGCTGTGTTTTTGCCACTTCAAGTCGACTGGCAAGCGGTGCGCAATTTGTGGATAACTTGTGCGCGAAAGGCAAAACTTTTCACGCTTTCAGCCACTTGGCGCAGCGGGATGAAAAGCGGGCATTTTCTGCCCGCTAGTGCCTTGGGGGCTGAAAAAATCAGCTTAAAAAATCCGGCCCCGTCACTCCAGACATGGCATGGCTGATGACTAGGGCGTGTCATCAATTGGACAGTCGCAGCGGCCGAAGGCTGTTTTGGGGCAGCGCAAGGCGGCGAGTGAGGGGAATAGTGGTTCTATTTCCCTCACTGGCCAACGCAGCGATGCCCCAAAACAGTCCGGCCCCACAGGGTTGCGGCCAAAACCGCGCATTGCGGCGTCACAAGGCTTGCGAATGGAACAACCATTCGCTGCGCCCCGTTCCTTGCACTGCGCGGTTTTGACCCGCAACGCTGCGATTGCCCAGTTGATGACACGCCCTAGCGCTATCGCGTCGCCATTCAGCACGCAGGTACCGCAGTCCGGGTGGAGGCCGCGTCAAAAATCTTTTCGGCGTTGGCAGCCAGAAAGTGCTTGAACACCAGTGGCGCGCCATCGTCGCACCACAGCCTGGTGCCATCGGCGGCGGTGGCCTGGGTCCGCTCGATGATCTCGACGAACTGTTTCTCGCTTTCGGCCACGCCGGTGCGGCCATCGGCCTCACGCACGGGTGTGGGCATGGTCGCCGCCATCGTCGCCGTCTGCCTGAGCTTGGTGCCGGGCGCGCCCTGGATGGCGGGCAGCAGCCTGAAGCCTGCGGCGACCATCTTCGCCGTCATCGCCTCGATGCCCTCGAAGCCTGCTGCGCGCACGTCGATGGTGACGTGGTTGAAATCCGGCCCCAGCGCCAGCGCGCTGGCCGCTTCGCCAGAGACCGCGGCCACCGCCTGCAGGGTGCTGCGCCTCAGCGCCGGGCCATTGCGGTGCATGAGCTTGTGGACGAAATGGGCAACGAACATCTCAGCATCTACTGCGCTCAAGCCCCCGGCCGCCTCGGCCTTGGCGATCAGCGCGATGAAAGCGCCGTGATCGACCGCCGCCGCTTGTTCGGCGCAGTCCTCGCGGATCAAGGCGGCAACATCGGCGGGAAAGGCGTCGAGATCGACCTCTGAGACGAACACCTTGAACAGCCTGTGATCCTGCCCTGCGACCTGCAAGTCGAAGCTGACCAGTTTCTTGGCCGGAAACCGGTAGTCGAGTTCGCGGTGCAGGCCCAGCACCCGGGCTGCGCGCACAAACAGCGCGCGTACGGCAGCGTCGGCGGTGCGGATGGCGCCG
This sequence comes from Nevskiaceae bacterium, assembly GCA_021731445.1. GTDB lineage: Bacteria > Pseudomonadota > Gammaproteobacteria > Nevskiales > Nevskiaceae > Stagnimonas. The sequence goes on from JAKFXK010000029.1 coordinate 10,081, forward strand.
TGGTCATTGCGCACGAACCCACCCTCGGCCTCGACGAGTTTCCGCAGGGCGACGAAGTCCGGCACATTGGCAGCGAACTTGGCCGTGGCGGCGGAAACAAACTGCTGGCGCAGCACAGAAGGGGGAAGCAGGATGGCCATGACGATTTAGTTGCGGGGGGATAAGGGGCGAGTGTCACCCTGGCGGTTGCCGGCGAGGCTCAAACGGGACGACTTGCAGTGATAGCGCACCACGTCGCCGGTCTGGTCGCTCAAGGTGGCGCCACAGGAGATCGCCCCCTCGCCGGCGAGTGCGATGTTCTCGCCTTTCTTGAGCCGGAGCTCCTCTCCGGAGGCGGTCAGTACATAGCTGCCGTTGCGGCTCAAGTCCACGTACATGAACTTGCCGTGCTCGAAGTCGATGCGGCCATGCAGCCTCGAGGCCGTGTCGCTGTGCACGTTTACGGTGGCAGCACTGTCGCGGCCGATGAGTATCGGGCAGTCAGAGGTGCGAAACTGGGTCGGGATGCCGCGCACGCGCAGGGTCAGCTCCATGAACATGCCGGTATTGGCCAGATTCAGCACCGAGGCCAGCCGGGTTTCGTCCTGGCTTTCAGTGGCGTTGAGCAGCACCACTTGGGCAACCGCAGTCGGGCGCAGATGCAGGCTGTCGTCATTGCCATGCTGGCCCAGCCAGACCTGGCTCGCGCCAATGGCCAGCGCCGGAATCTGCGTCAGCCAGCTGATCTGCTTGTAGACCCAGTCGCTGCTGAGCCTGCCGTTGTCGATCACCACGTCGCCAAAGCCGAGCGCGGATTTCACCATCAGCCCGCTGCGCTCGCCCTTGCCAGTGCGCAGCTGCTCGATGCTCTGGTGCAGCTGGCGGGCGGCGGCGAGTGCGGCGGTGGTTTGCGGGAAAAATCCAAGAATCCGACGGCCGTCCGATTCCAGCAGCATGCCGCCCTGGCGGTCGATCAAGCCCGCAAACTGGTGGCGTTCGGTATGGTTCAACGGCGCATCGGCGATCTCCGCGCCGCGCGTGTCAGAGAACATCGAGAGCAAAATGGTGCCGCGTAAATTGTTCTTGCCGGTGGCTGTCTGCATGGCGGTCTCTCCGTCAGGATTCGGGTACTTCTTCGGTCAGGCAGTCGTAGCGGATCACGTCGCCGGTCTGTTGTACCAGAGTGGCGCCGGGACTGATGACACCCTTGGCGACCAGTGGAAACCGCTCGCCCTGCAAGTACACCTCTTCGCCGCCAGTGGTGAGGTAGGTGCCGTTGCGGGAATCGTCGCGGAAATAGAACTTGCCGTTCTCGTGCTGGATCGCGCCATGCAGGCGCGACACATTGGGGCCGCCGATGTTGAGTGCGCAGGCGGCATCGCGGCCGACGGTAAAGGGACAGTCGCTGGCGCGCACGACCATGTCCTTGCCACGGCGCGAAATCCTGACGGCGCGGTAGAGCGCGTCCTGGCGCAACACCGACAGCTGACGGGTGCTCTCGCGGAAGGTGGTCGCGCGGTCGCGCCAGGCGAGTTCGGTCACCCCCTGCAGGGCAGGATTCTCGTCGGTGCCGTGGTAATGCACGAGGTCGACGCGCTGTGCGGCCGGCATCTCACTGGCGAATGCGGGGGTGAGCAGCACACAGTGCTCGCGAGTGTGGCCGAGGATTTCGCGGGCGTGCTCCACCGGCATGTTTTCGACCGAAGCCGGCCAGAGGTCGAGCACCACGCAGCCGCTGAGGGCCAAGGCGCTGCTGGCGGCCAGCATCTCGGCAGCTGCCTGAAAGGCGAGTGCCGCTTCGAGCGCGATGCCAGGGTTGTTGTAGATGCCGAGGAACTCGCCGTTGCCGGTGACGGCGATGGCTGCACCGGGCAGTTCCAGCGCAGCCTTGAGCTTGTTGCGATGCGCCTGCGTCAGTGTCGCCGCTGGCGTCTGACTGCGCAGGGCACCGATGGTGGCGAGCAGGACGGCACTGGAGGAAGCAGCCATGGGTCAGTTGATGCAGCCCCGGATCTGTCAGCCCATGGCGCCTGACACTGCCACCACCACGGGTGGCAGCACCGATGGCGGCACCAGCGAGCGCATCAGCGCCGCCACTGAGTCCTCCTCGTGGCAGGCATAGCGCACCACTTCGCCGGTCTGCTTGACGATGGGGGCGCCGAGGCTGATGACGCCACGGCCCAACAGCGGCAGACGTTCGCGGTGCAGGAACACTTCCTCGCCCTGAGGGGTCAGCAAAAAAGTGCCGTTGCGCGAGTCATCGACGTAATAGAACTTGTCGTGCACAAACTCGATGCGGCCATGCACCCGTGAGGCGACATTGCCGTCGAGTGGCAGCGTGCAGCTTTTGTCGCGGCCGAGCGTGAAAGGACAATCGCCGGCTGCCAGCTGAAACACTCTGCCGCCATGTGAAAGTTCCAGCCGCTCGTGGTGGTTCTGCACCTCCCGCGGCTCGGGGATGCCGGTGACTTCCGGCAGCCGCAGGGCCGCACTCCGCCAGTCGAGGTCGAAGATGTCGGCCAGTTCGGGGTGGCTATCGACCCAGGCGGGCGGCACCGCCAGCCTGGCCCGTTCCGACAGCGGCTTGTCGAGTGCCTCGTAGAGATCGCGCGTCAGCAGCAGGGTGTGGTCGCGTGAGAGCGACAGCAGCCGGTGGGCGCGAGTCAGCGCCGCCCCGCGTGCGGCATCGTCCTGGCCATCGAGGCCTACCAGCACCGCGCGCAAGGCCATGGGTGCGGCTTCATCGACCAGCAGTGCGGTGCCGGAAGAAAGAATCTCGACGGCCGCCTGCAGCGCCATCGCCGGTACCGCATGAAACGCGAAAATCCCCTGCTCGCTTTCCACCACCGAGCCGCCACGGGCGCTGAGTTGTGCCATCAGCGCGACTCGCAGCGCGGGGGGTGGGGGCAGCGGCACACGCAATGAACTCTTGGGATCACTGAAGCCCAGGTGCAGGGCCACGGCAGCTGGCTTTGCAACGCTGGATAGTTCAGGAGAGTGGACAGTCATGCTCAAAGAATAACCGAGGCCCGTCATGCCCGCGTGCATGGTCAGCGATGCGCTTCACCCCCTAGAATCGCGATCTATGACCCTTCCTGCGGCTGCCCACTTCCAAAAGCATTGTCCCGGCTGTTTTCAGCTCAAGGGCGGTGTGGCGATCTGTCCGCACTGTGGCTATGACGAGTCGACGCAGCGCTCGCCGCTGTTCCTGCCGCACGGCACCATCCTCGGCGGGCAGTACCGCACCGGCCGCGTGCTGGGCCGCCCCGGCGGCTTCGGCATCACCTATCTCGGCTGGGATGTGAACCTGCAACAGCGGGTGGCGATCAAGGAATACCTGCCGCGCGAGATCGCGCAGCGCATGCCCAACTCGCTGGAGGTGGATGTCCACACCACCGACGACAGGCGCGGCTTCGAGTTCGGCAAGGAGCAGTTCCTGCGCGAGGCGCGCATCGTCGCCAAGCTCGACCACGGCAACATCGTCCGCGTCCGCAACTTCTTCAATGCCAATTCCACCGCCTATCTGGTGATGGACTACTACGAGGGCATGTCGCTCGGCGACTATCTGTCGAGTGTGCGCAACAAGCTCGAACCCGAACTCGCAGTGCCCCTGGTCAAGCCCATTCTCGAAGGCTTGCAGTACGTGCATGAGCGCGGACTCGTGCACCGTGACCTGAAACCCCACAACGTCTACCTCGCCGCCATCGGCAGGCCCATCGTGCTTGATTTCGGTGCCGCGCGGCAGGCTGCGGGAGACCGTGTGCAGAGTCTCTCGGTGGTGCTGACCGAGGGCTATGCGCCGCTTGAGCAGTACCAGCGCCGCGCCGTGCAGGGGCCGTGGACGGATGTCTACGGCGTCGCTGCCACGCTCTACCGAATGATTACCGGTGCCGCGCCGCCCATCGCGCTCGACCGCATCGGCCGCGATCCGGTGGAAGACGGCGGCTGGTCGGCAGTGCCAGCCGCACTGGTGCCAGCCTTGCGCATGGCATTGGCGGTGCGGCCATCGGATCGCTACCAGAGCGCCATCGAGTTTCGGGCGGCGCTGGATCGCTATCTGGGCGGTGTCTCCAGCGTGCATCAGCCGACCAGCATCCTGCCGATCAACATGCCGTTCGTGCCGCCGATTGCCGAGCCGCCGCCAACGGGGCGTTCCCACTCCGCACCCCTGACGGTCGCCGCCACCACGGACTCACAGCCCACCGTGACGGCGCCGCCACGCCCTTCCATCGTGGATCACATAGTGGCTGCGGCCGCACAGAATCCGCCACTGCCCGTTGCCCAAGCCGCAGCTGAGACGAAAGCCCCGGTCGAGTCCCCCAACCCCGTGCTGTCGCTGCCCCAGGTGACGCCGCTACCGCCGCTGATGGCCCCGGCAATGCCGGCGATGCACAACGCGCTCGGTGTGCTGGCGACATCGCCCGCTGGTCGCACAGAGCGGCTGCTGCCGGGTGCCACACTGCACCGCCGCGTCGCCCAATACACCGCACCGCCACCGCCGGTGCGTAAGCCCATGCATGCCGTCGGTCCCTGGGTGCTGGTGCTGGTGGCTGCGCTGGTGGTTGGCTATGTGCTGCTGAATGCGCCGGAGGTGCGCGAACGCGCTGCCGCCGCAGACGTACCCGCAACCGCAGCGGTGACGCCCCCTCCTGCCATGGTGCCGGCCGCAGTGCTTCCCAGTGCGGTGCTGCCTGCCCTGCTGCCTGCGCTGGTCGCACTGCCAGGCGGCTCGGTGCAGCTGCAGGAAGCCCGCAACGATGGCGGTGGTGCGCGCGCAGCGCGCATCAGCCCGCTGAAAATGGGGCGCACCGAAGTGACGGTGGCCGAGTTCGGCGATTTCGTGCAACGCACCGGCTACGACAACCCGCGCTGGCAGAACTATCCCTGCGAATCCGCCGGTGGTCGCCTGCCGGACTGGAACAACCCCGGCTATGCGCAAGGCGACAACTCGCCTGTGGTCTGCATCAGCTGGGCGGATGCCAATGCCTACACGCAATGGCTGACGCGCGAAACCGGCTTGGGCTACCGCCTGCCGACCGAAGCCGAATGGGAATATGCCGCGCGGGCCGGCACCAGTGGCAGGCACTGGTGGGGCAATGGCTTCGACTCTGGCATGGCGGCCTGCCAGAGCTGCCCACCAAAAGTGCCGACCCAGCCCTCTGCCGTCGCCTCTTTCCCAGCCAATCCCTTCGGCCTGTTTGAAACGCTCGGCAATGTCCGCGAATGGACCTGTTCGGCCTACGACCGCTACAGCAGCACGGCCGCCGAGCGCTGCAGCGTGGTCGACGAGATGCAGCGTGTGGCGGTGCGTGGCGGCTCCTGGCTGCAAGGGGTCGAGGCGCTGTCCGCCGATTACCGCGAGGCGTACGAGCCGTACCGGCGCAATGTCTGGACTGGCTTCCGCGTCGTGCAGGATGGCAGCCGTTCCGCACCGCCACTGACCCCCTGAAAATATGACCCGGCAAGCGGCGTAGTCGGTTGACGTCGCTACAATCGGTGCCATGTCCGAACGCGCCACCGCGAACTACCAAAAGCATTGTCCCGGCTGCTTCCGCCGCAAGGACAATCATCCCGTCTGTCCCCATTGCGGCTACGACGAGGCAGCCTCGCGCAGCCCGCTGTTCCTGCCGCATGGTGCGGTGCTCGCGGGCCAGTACCGGGTGGGCAAGGTGCTGGGGCGTCCCGGCGGATTCGGCATCACCTATCTCGGCTGGGACATCTACCTGCAGCAGAAGGTGGCGATCAAGGAATACCTGCCGCCGGAGATCGCCGCGCGCATCCCCGAAAGCCAGGACATCACCGTCCACACCCAGCACGACCGCAAGAGCTTCGAGAACGGCAAGGAACAGTTTCTGAAGGAGGCGCGCATCGTAGCCAGGCTGGATCACCCCAATGTGGTGCGCGTGCGGGGCTTCTTCAATGCCAACGACACCGCTTACATGGTGATGGACTACTACGACGGCATGAGTCTCGATGCCTACTTTGGCCAGGTGAAGCCGGTGCTGGAGCCGGTGATCGCAAGCTCGCTGATGCAGATGGTGCTCGATGGCCTCGACTACGTTCACCACCACGGCGTCGTGCACCGCGACATGAAGCCGCACAACATCTACATCGCCGCCGTCGGCAAGCCGATCATCCTGGATTTCGGTGCGGCGCGGCAGGCGCTGGCCGATGGCAGCCAGCGTTCGATCTCGGTGGTGCTGACCGAGGGCTATGCGCCGCTGGAGCAGTACCAGCGCCACGGCACCCAGGGCCCATGGACCGATGTCTACGGCGTCGCTGCGACGCTCTACCGGATGATCACGGGCAAGCCGCCGATGATCGCGTTCGACCGCATCCACCACGATCAGCTCGAGATCGACGACTACATCGGCCTGCCCGAGGCGCTCAAGCCGGTGTTGCGCAAGGCGCTGGCGATCAAGGCCGAAGACCGTTACCAGACGGCCGCCGCCTTCAAGCTGGCGCTGGCCATTGCGATGGGCCCGGCGGAGTCGAATGCGCCGATGCCCAGCAAGGATGCCGCCATGGTGAGCCAGATGGGACAGGCCAGACCTTCGCCCACTCCCTTGCCCAGCGAGTTGCTGCGCGACACCACCCGCCGCCACGGCAGCCTGCCGGCGGCGATTGAAAATGCCATTACCAAACCGGCTGTACCGCTGCCGTTCCTTACTCCGGTACTGGCTGTGCAAGCCGCAGCACCCTCGTCACCGGCAGCTGCGCTGCCCTCGCTGCCGGCAGCGCGGCCATCCGTCTCCCCGTCGGGCGATACCGGCTACCGCACCAGTACGGCCACCGCGCCCAAGCGCCGTCCACAGCTACTGCTGCCCGCACTGGGCTTGGCCGTCGTCGTCGTCGCTGGCCTCTTTTTGCTGCGGGAGCCTGCCGAGAAGTCGACTGTGGCCGCCAGGCCGGAGCAGCCTGCCAGCACGCCGACAACACCCCCGCGCAAGACCGCCACCGCCTTGCCGCCAGCGGCGATGCCGGAACTGGCCGAAGTGCCTGCGGGGGTCCGCAACGATGTCGACTACCGCGCCATGCGCATCGGCAGGAGCGAGGTGACGGTAGGCCAGTTCCATCATTTCGTGGAGCGTGCCGGGTATGGCAACCCGGCCTGGGTAACCGAACCCTGTGAGGGAGCTTCCGGCAACTGGGACAACCCTGGCTATTCGCAGACCGACAGCCATCCGGTGGTATGTGTCGACTGGGAAGACGCGCGCCGCTATGCCGAGTGGCTGTCTCAGGAAACCGGCCGCAAGTTCCGCCTGCCCACCGACCGCGAATGGGAATACGCCGCCGCTGCCGGCAGCAGCAGCCGCTACTGGTGGGGCAATGCCATCAACGAGAGCAATGCCGTCTGTGCCGATTGCAGCCGCCAGATCCCCGGCAAGCCCTGGATCGTCGCCAGCCTGGGCAGCAATGCCTGGGGCCTGTTCGGCACCGCCAGCAACGTCCGCGAGTGGAGCTGTTCGGCGCTGCCGCAGGGCAACTGCGCTGCCCCGGCCGATACCGGTGTGCGCATCACCCGGGGTGGTTCCTGGCGTGACCCGACCTCAGCCCTGCAGACCGATTTTCGTGCCACGCTGGCCAAGGCCCAGCGCAATGCCTGGACCGGTTTCCGGGTGGTCGAAGAGCTGCCGTAGCCGGATTGCGGTGCGCTACTTCGCGCGCAAGGCCTCGACCACCGGTTGCCGCGCCGCTTTCAAGGCGGGTGGCAGGCCACCCAGCAGGCCGATGGCCAGCGCCCAGGACAGACCTTTTTCCATCAGCGCGGGTGTGACCGCAAAGTTGAACGCCACTTGGGTGAAGTTGCTGCCAAGCGTGGAGACGCTCATGTTGTTGAACAGCACATAGGCGATCAGCCCGCCGAGTACGCCGCCGGCGAGCGCCAGCAGCATCGCCTCCGCCAGCACCGACAGCACCACCGGCAGACCGCCAAAGCCGATCGCGCGCAGGGTGGCGATTTCCACCTGCCGGGTCGAAACCGCCGAGTACATGCTGTTGAGCGCGCCGAACAGGGCACCGATGGCCATGATCGCAGCCACCACCCCGGTCAGCAGGCCGATCTGCTCGGTGAACTGCTTGGACTGGCTGGCGAAGTATTCGAGTTCCGGCATCGCATCCACCTGCAGGCGCGGGTCGGCCTTGACCGCGGCCTTGATAGTGTCGATGGCTGTGGCCGAAGCCATCTGGGCCACCAGTGACGATGCCGAGCTGCCACGGCCAAAGGCCGAACGGGCGGTGTCGGCGTCCGTCCACAACTCCGATTCGTGCGCATCGCCATCCGAGACGAAAGTGCCGACCACCGTCCACTCCGAGCCACGGAACTTCAGTGTCGCGCCCAGTTTGACGCCCTCGAACTGCCGGGCCGCACTCTGGCCGACCGTGATCTCGCGCAGGCCGGGCGTGAACCACCGGCCCTCAACCAGTCTGACCTCCGGCCTCAGCTTCAGGCCCGCCGGTTCGACCCCGCGCAGCGACACGTTGACATCCGCGCGCTGCGCGCCGTTGCCACGCCTGAGTTCGGTGATCACCACCACCTCGGCGGAGGCGAGCGGTCTGCCATCGGCATCGCGCACGATGCCCGGCAGCTCCCGCAGCACCGGCACGATGTCGGGCACCAGTACCGATGAAAGCTCGGCCGTGACCCCAGCGGAGAGAAACATCACGCGGTCGGCCTTGCCGGTGGCTTTCAGCGTCGCGCCAAAGCCCTGCGCCATGGCGAGCAGCGCCACCAGCACTGCCACCACACCGGCAATGCCGATGACGATGACCAGCGAGGAACCGGCCCGCTGGGGTACCGCGCGCAGGTTCATCCAGATGATGGCGAAAATTTGTTTCATGGTGCGTTAGGGCCTGTACACAAATGGAACATCGCAGCGGCGGAAGGCTGTTTTTGGGCAGTGCGACGAACGAGGCGCAGTCAATGGTTGTTCCATTGGCAAGCCTTGTGAAGAAGCAATGCCCAAAAACAGTCCCGCCCCGGAGGGTTGCGGCCAAAAAGCCGCCGGACTTCGTTGCGGCTCTTGGCTGTGGAACAACCACAGCCAGCGGCCCGCGCCTCGCCGGGCGGCTTTTTGACTCGCAACGCTGAGATGTTCCATTTGTGTACAGGCCCTAGCGTCCTGACAAGCCATCGACGATCGAAAGTCGCATCGCCCTCAAGGCAGGTGGCAAGCCAACCAGAAAGCCCACACCAAACATGCTGGCAAAGGCGATCTGCCAGACCTGCACACTGGCGGTGATGGGCGGGAACTGCGTCGGCGCATGGGCCAGGCCCTCCATCACTAATGCCGCCAGCCCCATCCCCAGCAGACCGCCGAGCACCGAGATCAGCATTGATTCGGCGATCACCAGCAGCAGCAGCATGTGGTTGCTGAAGCCGAGTGTTTTCAGTACCGCGAGTTCCGGGATGCGCTCGCGCACGGCCTGGCTCATGGTGTTGCCGGTAAGCATCAGGATGGTGAAAAACACCGCGCCAAGAATGGCGTTCAGGATCAGCGAGAGATTGCCGATCTGCCGCACGAAGTTGAGTTGGAACTCCTTCTCGGTCTGGGTCTTGGTCTCATCCGGCGAATTCTCGAACAGCACGTCGATGCTGCGGCTGATGGCCTCGGACTGGTTGGGGTCCTTTATCCGCACCACGAAGATGCCAGCCGTGCCCTGGCCGTACTGGCGCGCCTCGTCGAAGTAGTCGTAGCGCAAGTACATATTGCCCATGCGCGGGCAGCTACCCTCGGTCACATCCTCGAAGATGCCAGCCAGCTCGAAGTTCCAGGCGCGGGTGCCATCCTTCAGCGGCCAGATCTGGCTCTTCAGCGGGATCGGGTCGCCGACTTTCCAGCCGAAGCGATCTGCCAGGCCACGCCCGGCGATGACGGCAGTGCGCGAGCTTTTCCAAGCCGTGGCCTGCCCGGCCGGCATCCGGCATTCGGTGAAGGTTTTCAGCCAGCGGTCGGGGTCCACCGCAAACTGCGGGAAGAAGTTTTTCTCGTCCTTGTAGATGCCGCCGAAAAACTGCGACCACGATATCTGCTCGATGCCGGGGATCGCCTCGATCTGTGACAGGTGCCGCATCGGCAGCGGCGAGGTGAACGACACCCGCGCCTGGGTGATGAGCAGGTTCGCCGACAGCCGCTGGCTGTCGCCGGAAAACAGCGAATTGGCCGCCTGCAACAGCCCCAGCAGCAGGAAGGCTGTGACCAGCGACAGCAGCGTGAGAATCGTGCGCGCCTTCTTGCGCCAGAGGGTGGCCCACAACAGCGGGAAATATTTCATCGCGCTCGCTCAGTGCGCTCTTGATTTGCAGATAGCACCCGCGCCATCCCTGGCGAGGCAGCACCCGAACAATGACCCACGGTGCGGCCATCCTTGGCCGCCCGCGCAGTGGCGAGAAGTGCCATTCAAGGCACTTCTCCGATTGCCACTGCGCCTTTATCCATATGCACCTGATGCGTTGCGTACTCCGCCGCCTTCGGATCGTGCGTGACCATGATGATGGTCTTGCCGTGCTCGCGGTTGAGCGTCTGCAAGAGGCCTAGGATTTCATCCGCCGTCCTGCGGTCGAGATCGCCCGTCGGTTCGTCGCAGACCAAGAGTGTCGGGTCGGCGACCAGTGCGCGGGCGATGGCGACGCGCTGCGCCTGCCCACCAGACAGCTCGTTGGGTTTGTGGCTGGCACGATCAGCCAGGCCCACCACAGTCAGCGCGATCCTGGCGCGTTGTGCGCGCTCTGCCCCGGAGAGATTGGTCAGCAGCAGCGGCAGCTCGACGTTTTTCTGCGCGGTGAGCATCGGCATCAGGTTGTAGAACTGGAACACGAAGCCGACATGCCGTGCGCGCCAGGCGGCGAGGGCGGAGGAGCCGAGATTGTCGATGCGCTGGCCATCCACCAGAACCTGTCCCGCAGTAGGCTGGTCGAGGCCGCCGATGAGATTGAGCAGCGTGGTCTTGCCAGAGCCGGATGGCCCCATGAGGGCGAGGAAATCGCCCTTGGCGACTTCGAGATCGAGTGCGGTCAGCACCTCCACCTTCTGCTTGCCGCGCGTGTAGGTCTTGCTGACCTGTTTGATCTCCACGATCGCCTTGCTCATCTGTTGCTCCCTTGCACATTCACCTTGCCTAAGTCGGCGAGCTTGCTGAAATCGCCAACCGCCAGTGACTCGCCTCCGCTCAGGCCTTCGAGAATCGTCACTTCGCTGCCTTCGACGGCACCGGTCTTGACCGGCTGCCGTTTCACCGTGTCGCCGCTGACCACGAACACCACGTCACCATGGATCGCTTCGCTGGGGGCCAGCACGCGGCGTGCGACCACAGCTTGAGGGGCCGGTGTGTCATCTGCGAGAAAGCTGACGCGTGCACCCATGTCCGGCAGGATGCGTGCGTCGATGGGCTCGCCTGCCGCGCGGGCAAAGCCAACCCGCACCTTCACCGTCGCCTTGCTGCGGTCGGCGGTGGGGATGATGGCGATCAGCTCGCTCGGGATTTCCCAGTCGGGGTAGGCATTGAGCTTGGTGCGGGCCTTCTGCCCGGCACGCACCTTGTTGAGGAAGTTCTCGTTGACATCCACTTCCACTTCCAGCGAGTTCATGTCCACCAGGGTGCCCAGGCCGGTGCGGGTGCCGGCACCACCGGCGGAGAGCGGCGAGATCATCTCGCCGGGCTGCGCGTTCTTGATGGTGATCACGCCTGCAAACGGCGCGCGCACCACCGTGTCGTCGATGTTGCGGCGGGTCACGCCAAGCTGCTGCTGCGACACGCGCACGCCTTGCTCGGCGCTGGCAAGACGCGCCTTGAGCTGGCCGACGACGGTGTCGGCCAAGTCCGCAGCGGACTGCGGGATGAGCTTCTTGCCAACCAGGTCGCGGTTGCGCGCGGCATCACGCTCGGCATTGGCAAGCGAGACCCTGATCTCGGCCAGCTGTGCGCGTGCCTGCTCGATCTGGGCATTGCCGAGTGCGGCCTGCGCATCGAGATTGCTGGGGTCGAGCCGGGCCAGGATGTCGCCCTCGGCGACTTTCTGGCCCTCTTCAAAATTGATGGCGATGACCTTGCCCGTCACCTTCGACGACACGGTTGCCTGGCGCCGAGCCACCACATAGCCGCTGGCATCGAGCACGGATCCAGACAGCGGCGCGCCGCCCTTCACCGTCGCCTGCACCAACCGCACCGGCACCCTGTCATCGGGCTTGAGAAAATAGGCGGCCGTGCCACCGGCAACCAGCAGCAGGCCGACGATCCAGGGCCATCTGTTGCTGCCGCGAGGGGTGAGATTGCCGCTACGGTCGATGGAGAGCTGGCGCAGCAGATCGGCTTGGGAGGACATAAAACGCGTTCAAGGATTGGGTAATAACGACTTTGCCACACCTTCAGCCCGTGACTGTGCTGCGGCATCGGGTTCAGCAGCGGAGATGCTTGTCGTGCTGGCCTCCGTTCGCTTGCCATCCCACACCGGCATTTCCTGCGTATGCAGCGCCCAGGAGCGGCGATGTTCACGGTCTTTGATGCGGATCTCGCTGACCCAGCCAGAATCCGCCCAAGCCTCGAAACGCGGCCTGAGCCGTCTCTGCAGGGGTTGATCAACAAACTTCATGAACAGCCCGGCAAAGACGAAAGTCACCGGAAATGCCATTAACCAGAGTAGCCAGGCTTGCCAGGCATCGGCCCTGGCAGATAGCTGTAGAACGCGCCAGCCGCCTGTAAACCAAACCGTGGCGACCAGGAAATGGATCAAATAGAGCGAGAACGATAGATCCCCCAACTTCTGGCCGATGACTTTCAGATGGGGCGTGGTGCTGGCATGTGCAGCCAGCAGTACCACCAAAGCGTTGACGCCAACGATCCAGAGCGGGCTGTCCAGCCAGAGCTGCAGAAGCGTGAAACCGCTACACAATGACAGCGCAACGTTGAAGCCCGAGTGTTGTCGGCGCGACCGTTTCAGCGAATCCACCCTTGCCATGGAAACGCCGACCAGGAACAAGGGCAAGGCACGCAAAATACCCAGCCAGATCGGCACGGCTGGCAGGGATTCGCCAGTGATGAGCGTGCCGAGAAAATCCAGGGGCTGGAGCAGGGCGAGTGAGCCGAACAGCCACCAAATGGGATAGCGCGGGTTGCAGGTCAGGTGAATCAGCAATGGAAAAGCCAGATAACAAAACACCAGTGCCGAAAGTGTCCAGGTGGGGTAGTTCCAGCTGAGTTCAGAGGGGATTCCCCAGGCATGAATCAGCAAGGCCTGTGGCAGCAACGCGCCGAAGTCGTAGCGCAAGGGGTCATTCACAGGCATCTTCAGCAGGCGCATGACGAGCACCATTGCCACAAAAGCCGAAAGCACGACCAGATGTCCTGGCCAAATGCGTACCAGACGGCGCGCCAGAAATCGCAATGAAGACAACTTGCCCTGTTGCAATTCTTGCGCATGCAGGCGGGTGAGGATGAAACCGGAAAGGATCAGGAAAAGATTGGTCGCCATGAAGCCGTTGTTGAGCACGGGCAGCCACTCGTACAGGCGAACCGGAGCGTAGGTGGCGAAATGAAACATGACGAGATAAAGAGCCGCCACAAACCGTAGCGCGTCAAGCAAGCCCTGTCGTTTTCTCATTGGTGCTGGAGCTCTTTGGCTCACCCCGTTTTTCCTGCGCCCAGCTTAGGCACTTTTTCAATCAACCGCGGCTACAGGGTGAGTTCGACCCCCGCCAGCAGGCTGCGGCCCGGTGCTGGCTCGTAGTAGCGGCCATTGGCCTCGTTGACGATTACCGAGCCTGCATATTGCTCATCGAGGACATTGCCGATGCGCAGCGACAGGCGTACCGAGGGCAGGCGCCAGGAGGCTTCGACATCGAACACGCCGTACGAGGGCGCGGCCTCGCTGTTCACGTCGTTGACCGGTACCGCATCGAGATAGCGGAACTCGGCGGCAAGCTGCCAAGCGGGCGCAGGCGCGTATTGCAGACGGCTGAACCACTGGCCCTGCGCCACGCCCGGCAATCGGCTGCCACGCGCGATGAGGGTTTGCGCGCTGCTGCAGGGCTGTCCCGTACAGTTGCGGTAGGCCTCGCGCACGCGCGCATCCAGCAAGGTGTAGGCAAGTGCGAGGTCGAGCGTGGGTGTGAGGCTCGATTGCAGCGACAGCTCCGCTCCCTCGCGCCGGGTCCTGGCGGCATTGGCAAAAGTCGCGCGGCCGCCGCGATTGCTCGCCGTCACCAGCTCGTCACGGGTATCGGCGCGGAACAGGACGGCACTGATCCCGGTGTCGCGCGGCAGACGCAGCTTCACACCCAGCTCACCGTTGCGCGCGCGCGCGGGTGCCAATGCAAAGTTGAGTCCGGCCGCGCCATCGGGCCGATAGGCCAGTTCGGCAAAAGTCGGTGTCTCGAAGCCGCTGCCATAGGCCGCATGCCAGTGCACGGCGCTGCTTTGCTTGAACAGCAGGCCTGCGACCGGCGTGGTGGCTTCGTAGCGCACACGGCCGCTGTCGTCGCCATTGCCGCTGCGCAGATAACGATCCTGCGAGTCGAAGCGCAGTGCACTGTGGCGCAGGCCGGCCAATGTGCTGAATCGCGGGGTGAGTGCCCAGTCCAGCTGCAGGTACTGGTCAAAGGCCGAGACCGTGTTGATCTCCTCGCGCCGCAGCGCGCCGCGCACGCCGGTCTGGCTGCCGATGAAGTTCTCGAAGCCCTGCCGCTGTTGGCGCAGCCTGTCGATGGCGAGGCCCGCGACCCAGGTGAGCGGCCCGCTGCGATGGGTCCAGCGCAGATCCGCCCCCGCATAGCCACTGTCGAGATCAACCACGCCGCCGGAGGCCGTCGCACTCGCCTGCGCACTGACCGGGATCGCCAGGAACTGCTCGATGGCGCGCTGCCCGCCATAGCCCAGCAGCCGCATCGCACCCAGATTGCCAAAGTCCTTTTCGTAGATCGCACCGAGTTGCGTCTGCCGCGTGCTCTTGCGGGTGTCGAACTGCGTGGCGACAGCCGTCGTCTGGTGCGGATCAGCCTCGAACTGCTGCCGCGTGAGGCCGAGCGGATCTTCTGCATCGGGTGCCGAGAGATGGTTGACGAGCAGTGTCAGCCTGCCGCCCGCACCCGCAGGCACTGCGAGCTTGCCGTTGAAGGACTGGCGCTGTGCCGCGCTGTGGTCCCGATAGCCTTCGGTGCGGAAATCGGTATAGCCCAGGATTGCACCGTAACCGCTGGCGAGCAGCGAGAATCGCCGGTCGCCCTCGCTGCTGGCAAAGGCATCGAGGCCCAGTTGCGGCACAGCGGGTGCATCGGCGGTGAACAGCTGGATCACCCCGCCCGAAGAATTGCCATACAGCGTCGAGAACGGTCCGCGCAGCACCTCCACCCGATCCGCGCTGGCAAGGTTGAAGTGCGAGATCTGGCCCTGCCCATCCGGCTGCGTCGCCGGGATGCCATCCAGCAGTAGGCGCAGGCCGCGAATGCCGAAGGCAGCACGGCTGCCAAATCCACGAATCGCGATCTGCGTGTCCTGCGCATAATTCTGCCGTTCGCGGGCCAATACACCCGGCACCGATTGCAGTGACTCGGCGAGGCTGGCACCCAGCGCGGGTGCATCCAGCCCGACCCGGTCGATGGCGGCGGGCACATCAAAGGCGGATGCATCGACGCGGGTCGCCGTGACCGTGATGGGTTCGAGCGCCGTCGTCACGACATCCCCCGCCTGTGCAGTCGCGCAGAGGCCAAGCGTCAAGACGGCGACAGGGACGCGCCAGCGCACCTCGCCGGTCTTCAAGGCAGAGCCGCAGTCTTTGCCGACACTCGCCAGATCACATTGCCCACGTCATCGGCCACCAGCAGCGCCCCGCGGGTGTCGATGGCAACCCCGACCGGCCTGCCCAGGGCCTCGCCCGCGTCGTTGACGAAACCGCTCAGCAGATCGATGGGCCTGCCCTGCGGCACGCCGTTGGCAAACGGCACGAAGATCACCTTGTAGCCAGAACGCGGCTTGCGATTCCAGGAGCCGTGCTGGCCGATGAACATGCCGCTGTTGAAGGGCGCGGGCAGCGCGCTGCCAACAGCGTTGCTCAAGCCCAGCGAGGCGGTGTGCGAGCCGAGTGCGTAGTCGGGCTTGATCGCCTTCGCCACCAGCTCCGGTTTCTGCGGCTGCACGCGCACATCCACCACCTGCCCGTAATAGCTGTATGGCCAGCCGTAGAAGCCGCCATCCTGCACGCTGGTCATGTAGTCGGGTACCAGGTCATTGCCCAGCTCGTCGCGCTCGTTGACGCTGGTCCAGAGCTTGCCGGTGGTCGGTTCCCAGGCCATGCCGACCGGGTTGCGCAGGCCGCTGGCGAAAACGCGATGCGCACCGGTGCCAGAGTCGATCTCCCAGATCGCGGCGCGGCCTTGTTCCATCTCCAGCCCGTTCTCGCCGATATTGCTGTTGCTGCCGATGGAGACATACAGCTTGCTGCCGTCGGCGCTGGCGATCAGGCCCTTGGTCCAGTGGTGGTTAAGCGGGCCGCCAGGCAGGTCGGTGACTTTGACGGGCGCGGCACTGTTGCGCGTCTCGCCCGCGACATAGGGGAACTTCACCACCGCATCGGCGTTGGCGACATAGAGCGTGTCGCCTACCAAGGCCATGCCGAACGGCGAGAACAGGTTTTCGAGATATGCGGTCTTCAACTCCGCCACGCCGTCGCCATCAGCATCGCGCAACAGGCTGATGCGGTTGGCACTCGGCACCCCGGCACCGGCGCGCTTCATCACCTGTTTCTGTATCCACACCTTCACGCCTTTCTCGGTCGGCTTGGGCGGTGCATTGGATTCGGCCACCAGCACATCGCCATTGGGCAGCACCGCGAGCCAGCGCGGGTGATCCAGTCCGCCCGCAAAGGCGACCACCTGGGTGCCTGCGGCGGTGGTGGGTTTGCCACCTTCAGGCCAGCCCCTGGCAGGGGCGATGTACACCACCGGCAGCAAGGATTTGCTCGGCGCGCCCAGCTCTGGATTGGGGCCGACACCAGGCAGCGCCTGCGTCGTCGTGGTGGTCGTGTTGCTGCTGCACGCGGTCAGTGCGGCCAGAGCGAAGAGAGGGATGAGGCGCATGAAGTCTCCTTGAGCGTAGGCTTAAGATTGTTGCAGAGCTTCCAGCCCGCGGGGTGAGGCAGGCCTGGATCGAAAAAGCCCGCGCGAGGCGGGCTTCATCCTTCAATCGTAGGGCGGGGCTCGCCCCTACACGAATTTCAGTGCGCAGTGTGAAGGCCGCATTCCCTATTCGCTTCAACCTTGGTGGGGTCGAAATAGTCGAAATTGTTCGGCAGCCCATGCTTCTCGCAGTAGGCATGCAGCTCCTTGCTCGTCCAGTGCAGCAAGGGGGCGACCTTGATCAGCCCATCGGCATTGACGCTCACCGGCTGCATCGCGGCCCGCACCGCAGTGTCTTCGGCGCGGATCGCCGTGAACCATACCTGTGGGGCCATCTCGCGCAGGGCACGCTCGAAGGGCTCCAGCTTCACTTCCTTGGTGAAGGCGGCATGGCGCGGGTCGTCGATGGTCGGGGTCGCACCATCAATGGCCTCGCGGTGCGCGCGGCTGCGCAGCGGGTGGTAGACCACCAGATTCAGCTTGAGCTGCTTGGCAATCGCATCGGCGCACACATAAGTCGCGGGCGTCGCGTAGCCGGAGTCCATCCAGACGATCGGCATGTCGGGCGCAGCACGCGTCGCCATGTGCAGGATCACCGCCTCGAAGGGGCGGAAGTTGGTGGTGCAGATCGCCTTCTTTCCGAGCGATACCGCCCAGTTCACCAGAGCCTGCGGATCGTTGCCCAGATCGGCGTTGATTTTGTCGAGGTCGAGTGACATGGCGGACTCCAGGGGCGGCGGGATTTGACGGGCGCGAATTATAGGGAGCGCACCGGGTCCTGAACCGCATGGCGTGAAAGCATCTATGGATATGCCGAAAGCAATGAAAAAAGCCCGGCGCTTGGCCGGGCTTTCATGCAGCGGGGAACCGCTGCTCAGGGCAGGTCGGGCAGCGGCGGCAGGCCAACCGGCGTGACAGCTACCGGCGGAGTCTGAGTGGAATCGACAGTCACGATCACGCCAGTGCCGTTGGCGACGACAGCGACACTGCCGCCCGCAGTCGGCAGCGAGGGCGCACCCGGCAGTGGCGGCAGCGTGGGCAAGGGGACGGGCAGCGGCGGCAACTGCGCGAAGGCAGAGGAAGAGACGAGTGCGGCGAGCGCGATGGCGACTTTCTTCATGATGTGACCCTCCATGGGTCGTGGATAAAACTCCATTACCGCTTACGCTAGGCCAGTCACCAACCGTTCGCTACCGCAGAAAGCGCCGAAAGTCCGGATTCGCAAGACTTGTTGGTTCTATTTGATTGCCGATTGACAGCCGCTTCGCATCACAGTGTCTTTCCGGCATGGCTTTTATGCCAGATCGGCATCGGAGTGGCCGGGTTTGCCATGGTCAAATGGTCACGCACTTTCAGGAGGGGCGAGATGCGCAAGTGGGTTCTGCTGGCAGTGATCGGATTGGGGCTTGTCGGGCTGTGGGTTTCCGGCCTGGGGGAGTATCTGAGCCTCGATGCACTTAAAGACCAGCGCGTGGCTCTGGCCACGCAGCAGTCCGCACATCCAATCGCTTTTGTCGTCGCCTTTTTTGGCGTTTACGTGCTGACGACGGCACTGAGCTTTCCGGGTGCCACCATCCTCACGCTGGCGGCGGGGGCCTTGTTCGGCACGCTCTGGGGCACGGTACTGGTGAGCTTTGCCAGCACCCTGGGTGCGACCTTCGCCTTTCTCGGCGCGCGCTATCTGTTCCGCGATGGCTTGCAGGCTCGCTATGGCGAGCGGCTGAAGTCGATCAACAAGGGCATCGAGAAAGAGGGGGCCTTTTATCTGTTTACCTTGCGGCTGGTTCCGGTGGTGCCGTTCTTCGCCGTCAATCTCTTGATGGGCCTGACCCAGCTGCCGACGCGCACCTTCATCTGGGTGAGCCAGCTCGGCATGCTGCTGGGGACCCTGGCCTACGTGAACGCCGGCACCCAGCTTGCGCAGCTCAGCTCGCTCAAGGGCGTGCTGTCGCCGGGCATTCTGGGTGCCTTCGTGTTCCTCGGTGTGCTGCCGCTGATTGCCAAACGCATTGTCGATGGCCTGCGGGCGCGCAAGGTCTACAAACCCTTCCGCAAACCAAGGCAGTTCGACCGCAACCTCATCGTTATCGGTGCCGGTGCGGGTGGCCTGGTGACGAGCTACATCGCAGCCGTAGTGAAAGCGAAGGTGACGCTGATCGAAAAGCACGAGATGGGCGGCGACTGCCTCAACACCGGCTGCGTGCCGAGCAAGGCGCTGATACGCGCCGCGAAGAGCGTGGTGGAGATCGGGCGCGCAGCGGAGTTCGGCATCCAGGCGATTCCACCCAAGGTGAATTTCGCGGCGGTGATGCAGCGCGTGCGGGGGGCGATCAAGACCATCGAGCCGCATGATTCGGTGGAACGCTACACGGCCCTGGGCGTGGAGTGCCTTAAGGGGCATGCGAGCTTGATCGACCCCTGGACGGTTGAAATCAATGGCCAGCGCCTCACCGCGCCACATCTGGTATTGGCGACGGGTGCAGCGCCGGTACTGCCGCCTATCCCCGGCCTTGCCGATGCACAGCCGCTGACCAGTGACACGCTGTGGGATCTGAACGAGCTGCCCAAGCGTTTGGTGGTGCTGGGCGGCGGGCCGATCGGCAGTGAGCTGACCCAGGCGTTTGCGCGCTTGGGCAGCGTCGTGACGCAGGTCGAAATGGCGCCGCGTTTATTGGTGCGCGAAGACCCTGAAGTGTCGGCACTCGTCGAGGCGGGCTTCATCGCCGATGGCGTCAATGTGCACACCTCCACCAAGGCCAAGGCGGTGATTCGGGAGAACGGCGAGTGGCTGCTGGTCTGCGAGAAGAATGGTGCCGAAACGCGCATCGGCTTCGACCGCATCCTCGTGGCCGTTGGCCGCGCCGCCAGGCTGGATGGCTTCGGCCTGAAAGAGCTGGGGGTGAAGGCGGGCAAAACCATCGAGGTGGACGAATACGGCCGCACGAGTTTTCCCAACATCATGGCCTGCGGCGATGCCACCGGGCCGTACCAGTTCACCCATACGGCTGCGCACACGGCCTGGTATGCGGCGGTGAATGCGCTGTTCGGCAAGCTCCTGTGGCTGCGTGGCGGGCTGTTCCGCATCGACTACTCGGTGATCCCCTGGTGCACTTTCACCGCGCCGGAAGTCGCCCGTGTGGGTTTGAACGAGACCGAGGCCAAGGAGAAAAACATCGCCTACGAAGTGACCCGCTACGCGCTGGATGACCTCGACCGCGCCATCGCCGATGGCGAGACCGAAGGCTTCGTGAAAGTGCTGACGGTGCCGGGCAAGGACAGGATTCTCGGTGTGACCATCGCCGGCCACGGTGCGGGTGATCTCATCGCCGAGTGGGTGCTGGCCACGCGCCATGGCCTGGGCCTCAACAAGATTCTCGGCACCATCCACATCTACCCCACCTTTGCCGAGGCCAACAAGTACGCCGCCGGGGCATGGAAACAGGCGCACAAGCCGGAGCGGATTCTGGGCTGGCTGGCGCGTTATCATGCTTGGCAACGGCACTAACACAGTTTGTTGAAAAAAGGCCATCCATGGCCTTTTTCAGATCGCTGTGAAAAGGCGTGACTTTTCTACGCTCCCGGAAATCAATCGCTTACGCGATCACTTTCTGTTGGCACCTTCCCTGTGCCCGGCACAGTTTGTTGAAAAACGTCGTTTTTCAACAAACTGCTAGATGACATCTGATTTGCCTTGTAGTGTAGTGCTACCAACCAGCCCTTGACCCAAGCAGGTCATCGGCAAACCGCAGGACCAAAGGTGTGGTGTCGCTTGAAGGCGAACGTCACGCAGGGAGTTTCAAAAAATGGCGACAAACAGAAACCGCGAGCGCGAATCCAGCGTTTTGCAGAACATCACCATTGCCGCGATGGTGGCGATCAGTCTCTTGGCTTACCTCGTCTTCAAGACTCTGAGCGTTGACCAGTCACTGCATCAGCAGCGGCTCGGCGCATTGCGCACCGTCGGCAGCCTGGATCTGGAGATCACCCGCCTCTATTTCGGCGTCCTGGGCCAGGACATCGGGATCAACCCGGAAGAAAAGGAGGAACTGCGCCTCGACCTCGCCAGAGCCGTCAATGCCCTGCAGGAAGGTCCGCAGGCTTTGGTTGACTTGACGCCGGAGCTGGATGCGGCGATGCAGGCTTTCTACGAAACCGCAGGCACCAAGATCAACATCGCCGCCGAGGTGAAAGCCAGTGAGTCCGAACGCCTGAAAACGCTGATCAGCCTGCCGACGGCAGCACGTCTGGCGGCGATCGAGCAGGCCTACCAGAGCTGGTATCAGTCGAAGAACGACGATGCCAATTCCTATCGCGTGGCGCTGGTCGCCTACACCGCACTGCTGCTGATCGCACTGGCGTATCTCGGCTATCGCCTGCGCATGAGCTATTACGCGCTCGACAAGGCCAATGCGGGGCTGCTCGAAGCCAACCGCACACTGGAATCGCAAGTGCAGGTACGCACCAAGGATCTGACACTGGCCCTGCACAACCTCAAGGAATCGCAGGCGCAGCTGATCCAGTCGGAAAAAATGGCCTCGCTCGGCCAGATGGTTGCGGGTGTAGCGCATGAGATCAACACGCCGCTCGGCTATGCGCGCAGCAATGCCGGCATCGTGCGCAGCTCGCTCGGCGGCATCCGCGAGCTGTGCGAGTCGCAGGGCCGCGCCCTGGGCCTGTTGGGTGCGGCCAACAGCAGCGAGGAGGATATTGCGGGCGCGCTCGCACAGGCCGAAGAGCTGCGGCAGTCGGTGCAGCCGGAGGAACTGATGGGCGACCTCGACAACCTGCTCGGCGACACCGACCACGGTCTGGTGCAGATTGCCGACCTGGTTTCGAGTCTCAAGGATTTCTCGCGCGTGGATCGCTCGCGCAACGACCTGTTCGACCTCAATGCCGGAATCGATTCGGCGCTGAAAATTTGTAACAGCCAGATGAAAGGCCGCGTCGATGTGGTGCGTTATTTCAGCAAGCTGCCGGAGATCGAGTGCTCGCCCTCGCAGGTCAACCAGGTGTTCCTCAACCTCATCAACAACGCGGCACAGGCCATCGACGGCGAAGGGGTCATCACCATCGAGACGCTAGCCGAGAAAAACGCGGTGGTGGTGAAAATCACCGACACCGGCTGCGGCATGAGCGAGGATGTGAAGAAACGCATCTTCGAGCCGTTCTACACCACCAAGCCGGTGGGGCAGGGCACTGGTCTGGGTCTTTCGATCGTGTTCCGCATCATCGAGGAGCACGGCGGCAAGATTAGCGTCAGCTCCAAGCCCGGCGAGGGCACCACCTTCAGCGTGCAATTGCCGCTCAAGCAGCCGCTGGCGGCTGCAGCCTGAACCGGAGCACACCATGAACGTCGCCGTCCAAAAACCCCGGGTGCTGTTCGTCGATGACGAGCCACGGGTACTTACCAGCATGAAGATGCTGTTCCGGGGTGCCTACGAGATGCACTTTGCCGAGAGCGGGCAGCAGGCCATCGACATGCTCAAGACGCAGCCGGTTGATGTGATTGTCAGCGACCAGCGCATGCCCGGCATGTCCGGCTTCGAGTTTCTGCGTGCGGCACGCGACATCAATCCGCACGCGATGCGCATCCTGCTCACCGGTTACTCCGACCTCAATGCCATCATCGGTTCGGTGAACGAGGGCGAGATTTTCCGCTTCGTCAACAAGCCTTGGGCCAATGATGTGCTGTCGAGCACCGTCGCCAACGCGGTATCGGCAGCGCGTGCCAGCTTTGCCGTCGCACAGCACCCCGAACCCGCCCATCAGCCGCACGCTAGCCAGACCGGCAGCGAAAAACCGGCAATGCTGGTGCTCGATGACGATGCCAAGGTGTTGCCGCGTGTGCAGGCGATCCTCGGTGAGGCCTACCGGGTGTTCGGCGCGCGCACGATGGACGAGGCCGTCGAGTGCCTGGAACGCGAACACATCGGCGTGGTGGTATCCGAAACCCGGGTGCAGAACCAGCCGGTGGTGAGCCTGATCAGCCTCTTGAAGCAGCACCAGCCGCAGCTGGTAACGGTGATCCTCACCGAGCGCGCCGATGCCGGTGCCGCCATCGAGCTGATCAACCAGGGACAGATTTATCGCCTGATGACCAAGCCGCTGCAGGAGGTGACCTGCCGCATCATGGTCAACTCGGCGCACCGCCACCACCAGCAGCTGGCACGCACGCCGGAGCTACACCAGCGCTATGAGGTCGAGCAGCCTGCTGCGCCGCCACCGGGTGCGGCGGCGCCACCGACGGTGGGCTTGCTGGATCGCATCCGCTCGCTGCGCAACTGGGTGACCGGCCGCGCGGCCAGTGCCTAGCGGCGTGATGTGAGCGTGGCCGCCAGGTTGTAACGGGAGAGCAGCACCGTCTGCTCCAGGCCATCGGCGCTGGAGCGATCCTTGTTCTCCTGGATCAGCAGGCTGCGGAACCAGTCGCGAATGGCCGAGTTGGCCAGTGTCACGGTGTCGCGGTTGCCGCGTTCCGGTGCGTGCCAGGCCGTGGCCCAGGGCCCGCCACCCGAACGCACAAACATCGCCATGTGACCAGCGGCAAAGCTGCCGAAGCGCGACCACACCATGTCCAGCGTGATGCTGCTGCTGTCGTCTGGCAGCAGGGTCGGGGTGTCATCGTCGATGCGGCCATCGGGGCGCTTCACCAGCAGCAGCAACAGGCCATTGACGGACTTCTCGCCGCCGATGCCATGCACTTTGAGGCCCTGGATGGTCACGCCTTCGCTGTCCGCCAGCACCGCCTCGTCGAGCAGCGGCTCGTGCACCATCGCCAACCGCAAGCCATGCGCAAAATAGACGAGATGGTGCAGCTGGCTGCCGCTCAGCGTCACGCCGGACTCTGTGGCGCGTTGGATCAGGTGGTTGGCGACGGCAGTGACAGGGCGCATGGCTCGCAGTTGTAGCAGAGGGGCTCGCCATATTAACTGCGTCCCTCTTGCGGTCGGTGGCCCGCAATCTACAATCCGCGCCCCCGGATGCTTCCTGCACTGCAAGCCCCATGTTCCCGTCCCGCCTGCGTGTCGAGATGCGCGCCAACCTCAAGCTCGCGCTGCCTTTGATCGCAGCGCAGCTGGCGGGCGTGGGCATGGGTGCCACTGACACCATCATGGCGGGCCGCCTGGGGCCCCATGCGCTGGCGGCAGTGGCGGTGAGCGTCAACATCAACATGGCTTTTTTCATCTTTTTCCTCGGCCTGTTCATGGCTGCATCGGCCATCGTCGCGCAGCGGCGCGGCGCAGGGCTGGCTCCCGAAAGCCTTGGCCGCTATGCCCGCACGCTGTTTCGTCTGGCGCTGTTGGTGGCTGCGCTCTGGTGCCTCGCGGTGCAGCTCATCGCCGCTCCGGCCATCCGGGCGCTGGGTCTGGATGCCGACACCACGGCACTCGCTATTCCCTATCTCAGGGCCTACGCCTTCTCCGCGTTCGGGCTCAGTTTCTGGTTTGCACTGCGCTTCGTGGCCGAAGGACTGGAGGCGACGCGGCCAGTGATGCTGGCGGGTCTGGTGGGCCTCGTCGTCAACGCCCTGCTCAACTGGCTGCTGATTTTTGGCTTTGGGCCGGTGCCTGCCCTGGGCGTCACCGGCTCCGGCATCGCCACCTCACTCGCCTGCGTGGTGATGGCGGCGAGCCTCGCGACCTTCTATCGGCGACACCACTTGCTTGCGCCCTTGCAACTGTTTGCAGGCCAGGGCGACGAGCCTGGTGCCCTGCGTGAAACCTTGCGGCTGGGGCTGCCCATCGCGTTGATCCTGCTCGCCGAGGCGGGCCTGTTCGTGGTGGTGGCGATGCTGATGGCCAGACTCGGCGAGAACACGGTGGCGGCCTACCAGATCGCCATCAACTTCGCCTCGGTGGTGTTCATGATCCCGCTTGGCATCGGCTTTGCCACCACCGTGCGCGTCGGCTTTTTCACCGGCGCGGGCAACGCCGCCGCTGCGCGTTTTGCCGGCCTGGTCGGCATGGGCATGGGGACCGGCAATGCCGCTTTCAACGCCACGCTGATGCTGGTGTTCGGCGGCATGATCGCCGCGCTTTACACCAGCGACACTGGCATTGCTGCGCAGGCCGTCGGGTTTCTGGTGCTGGCAGCGGTCTTCCAGCTTGCCGATGGCTTGCAGGCCACCGCTAATGGGGCCTTGAGAGGGCTGAAAGACACCCGGCTGCCGATGGCGATCACGCTGGCGAGCTACTGGTTGGTCGGCCTGCCCGTGGCTTGGTGGCTGTGCTTTTACACCCCCCTCGCGGTCGACGGCTTGTGGTGGGGATTGACTGCCGGCCTGGCGGCGGCGGCCATTGGGCTGACGGTGCGCTTCCAGAAGCTGACCGGCCGCTGAGTGTCAGCGCATAGCACCAACTCATCTAAGCACATGTCTTGTCCTCAGTCGCCGGTGGGCGCATGGTGAGGGCCCCTGCAACGGCAAAGGATGAAGCCATGACCCTCCGATTGGGCGATATCGTTCCCGACTTTGAAGCAGCCACCACCGAAGGCCCGATCCAGTTCCACCAATGGGCGGGCAAGAGCTGGGTGGTGCTGTTCTCGCATCCCAAGAACTACACGCCGGTTTGCACCACCGAACTGGGCTACACCGCCAAGCTCAGCCCCGAGTTTGCCAGGCGCAACGTCAAGGCCATTGGCCTTTCGGTGGACAAGCTCGAAGACCATCACGGCTGGGCTAGGGACATCGAGGAGACGCAAGGCGCGGCCCTCAACTTCCCGCTGATCGCCGACCCCGACAGGAAGGTGGCGAACCTCTACGACATGATCCACCCCAATGCCTCGGATACTTTCACCGTGCGCAGCGTGTTCGTGATCGACCCCAACAAGAAACTGCGTCTGTCGCTCACCTATCCGGCTTCGACGGGGCGCAATTTCGACGAGATCCTGCGTGTCATCGACAGCCTGCAACTCACCGATGGCTACAAGGTGGCGACCCCGGTGAACTGGAAAAACGGCGAGGACGTCATCATCGTGCCGAGCGTCAATGACGAGCAGGCGAAACAGCTGTTCCCGAATGGTTTCAAGACGATCAAGCCGTATCTGAGAACCGTGCCGCAGCCCAAGCCCTGAGCTGCACGCAAAAGCCCCGCATCGCGGGGCTTTTTTGATTCAAGCGGGATCGCGCACGGTGATGAGAACGAGGATGGCCTCAGGCACGGCGATTGCCCCTGTAACAGTGCTTGCGGATGGCAAGACCGTAGCCCACCAAGTTGATGCCGAGCAGTGCCGCCGCAAGCCAGACCTGATGCGAGGGCTGCAAGCCCGGCGGGTAGAGCAGCGGCATGAGGTAGTGCTCGATGAAGCCGCCGCCGTAGCCCGGTGCGTCTGCTTCGCGCAGTAGATGGTTTTCGAGTGTGGTGAGCGGACAGAGCCCGTGCGTGAGTTCGATCCACACGCCCCAGGCGAGCGCGGGCAGGTGCAGCCAGGCGATGCGCCAGCGCCAGTAGACGAGCGCGCTACCCAATACCGCGAACAGCACGAAAACGAGGTGTAGCAGCAGCACCGCCTGTGCTGCGATGAGCATCGTCAGTTGCCGAGGTGGATCACGCCATCCTTCATCACGAAAGCCATCTTCTGCAGTGTGGTGATGTCGGTGAGCGGGTTGCCCTGCACGGCGATCAGGTCCGCGGTGTAGCCCGGCTCGATGCGGCCCAGGCTCTGCGATTGATCCAGCAATTCCGCTGCGCCCAGCGTGGCACTGCGGATGGCTTCGAGCGGCGGCATTCCCGCCTCAACCATGTAGGCGAATTCCCGGGCGTTGTCGCCGTGCGGGAACACACCGGCATCGGTGCCGAACGCGATCTTCACGCCAGCCTTGTAGGCGCGGCCAAAGGTGTTCTGGATCAAGGGGCCAATGGCAGCGGCCTTGGGGCGCACCAGCGGCGAGTAGTAGTCCGCCTCCTTGGCCTTTTCGCCGACGAAGCGGCCTGCGGAGATGGTCGGCACATAGTACGCGCCCTGCTTCTTGAACAGCGCGATGGCCTCATCGTCCATGTAGGTGCCGTGCTCGATGGAATCGACGCCGCCGCGCAGCGCACGCTTGATCCCCTCCAAGCCGTGCGCATGGGCGGCAACGCGGAAGCCATAGTCCTTCGCCGTAGTGGTGATCGCCCTGATTTCGGCCTCGGTGAACTGCGCGTTCTGCCCGCTCGCGGCCTGCGAGAGCACGCCGCCGGTGGCGGTGATCTTGATGAGGTCAGCGCCCTCCTTGTAGCGGGCGCGCACTGCCTCGGCCGCATCGTCCACGCCATTGACCACGCCCTCCATCGGCCCCGGCGTGCCGATGCTCCGGGCGAACTTTTGCGAGAGGCTGTTGCTGGGATCGGCATGGCCCCCGGTAGTGGCGATGGACTTGCCCGCCGTGAACATCCTCGGCCCTGGAATGTGGCCAGCAGCAATCGCGCGTTTGAGCGCCACATTCAAGCCATCGGCAGCACCCAGGTCGCGCACGGTGGTGAAGCCGGCCTTGAGCGTGCGCCCGGCATACGCGACCGAGCGATAGGCCGCATCCGCCGCATTAAGCGAGAGCGCATCACTGAAGGCTTCGGCCTGCTTCGAGGTTTCGCCGGTGAGATGCACATGCAGATCGATCAAGCCCGGCAGGCAGGTGGCTCCTGAGAGATCAATGCGCTTGGCATCGGCAGGCAAGACCACATCGGGGCCGACGGCAGTGAACTTGCTGCCCTCCACCACCACCCGCACCTTGTTTTTCAGTGCGCCGGTTTTTACATCCAGCAACTGGCCACAGTCGATGACGGTGGCGGCCTGTGCGGTGCTGAGGGCGAGCAGGGCGAGGGCGAGACAGCTGCGGGTCATGGCGGGCTTGAAATACGGGCAGGTGACAAGCGTAACCGTTCGCAGCGGTCAATAAAAAAGCCCCATCGAATCATCGATGGGGCCTGATGGGAGCGGACTTCGATCAGCCGTAGCGCACGCGACGGTTTGAACAGCTCAGTTGAAGGCGAAGTGATCCACCGGCAGCTTGGTCAGCGACTTGCTGGGCTTCATCATCGAACTCGCGTGGCCCTTGGCGCGGGGCAGCAGGTGGTCGAAGTAGAAGCGTGCGGTGGCGAGCTTGGCCTTGTAGAACTCCTTGCTCTCAATGCCGCCGTGGGCGATTTTTTCGCTGGCGATGGAGGCTTGCAGCGCCCAGAAGTAGGCCATCATCACGTAGCCGGAATACATCAAAAAGTGATGGCTTGCCGCACTCACCACGTCACGATCCTTGCGGGCGGCGAGCATGATGCGCATGGTCAGCACGTTCCACTCTGCCGCGTACTTGGCGAGGGTGGTGGCATAGGGGCGCAGGCGCGCATCACGCAGGTGATTGACGGCGAAATTGGCGATCTGCCCGGTGAATTCGCGCACGCACTTGCCTCGCGTGGTGAGCAGCACCTTGCGGCCCAGCAAGTCCAGCGCCTGGATGCCGGTGGTGCCCTCATACAGCGTGGCGATGCGCGCGTCGCGCGCGATCTGTTCCATACCGTGCTCCTTGATATAGCCGTGGCCGCCGAACACCTGCATGCCGATGTTCGCGCTCTCAAGGCCCATCTCAGTGAGAAAGCCCTTGAGGATCGGCGTGAAGAAGCCGAGCTTGTCATCCCACAGCTTGTATTTGGCCTCGTCGTTTTCGAGGATGCCGTTGACCATGTGATCGGCGTACTGCGCGGCGAAATAGAGCATCGCGCGGCCGCCTTCGGCGACGGCTTTCTGCGTCAGCAACATGCGGCGCACGTCGGCGTGGTGGATGATCGCGTCGGCCACTTTCTCCGGCTCCTTCTTGCCGCTGAGCGCGCGCATGGAGCGGCGCTCCTTGGCGTAGGCGAGCGCGCCCTGGAACGAGAGTTCAGCATGCGCCACGCCCTGAACGGCGGTACCGAGGCGGGCGGTGTTCATGAAAGTGAACATCGCCTCCAGCCCCTTGTTGGGTGTGGCGATCAGATAGCCGGTGCTCTGCTCGAAGTTGATGACGGCGGTGGCCGAGGCCTTGATGCCCATCTTGTGTTCGAGCGAGGAGCAGACGACATGATTGCTGCCATCGAGTGAGCCATCGGCATTCACTTTCATCTTCGGGATGATGAAGAGGGAAATGCCGCGCGTGCCGGGGGGGGCATCCGGCAGGCGGGCGAGCACGATGTGGACGATATTCTCGGTCAGGTCATGGTCGCCTGACGAGATGAATATCTTGGTGCCGGTGACGCTGTAGCTGCCATCGGCATTCGGCTCGGCCTTGGTCTTCACCTGGCCGAGATCGGTGCCGCACTGCGGCTCGGTGAGGCACATGGTGCCCATCCAGCGGCCTTCGGTGAGCGGCGGCATGTAGATGTTTTTAAGCTCGGTGGAGGCGTGTTGCAGAATCGTGTTCATCGCCCCCAGCGACAGGCCGGGATACATGGTGAACGACCAGTTGGCGGTGCCCATCATCTCGCTCTTGACCAGACCCAGTGACATCGGCAGACCCTGGCCACCGTATTCCGTGGGGTGGGAGAGACCCTGCCAGCCGCCGGCAACGAACTCGTCATAGGCCTCCTTGAAGCCTTTGGGTGTCGTGACCTTGCCGTCTTTCAGATGGCAGCCTTCTTCGTCGCCGCTGAGATTCAAGGGCGAGAGCGTCTGCTCGCAGAATTGCGCGCAGGCATCGAGGATCGCATCGACGGTGTCTTTGTCCGCGTCCTTGCCGTTGGCGAGGCCCGCGTAGTGCGCAGGGAAGTCGAACACCTCGTTCATCAGAAAGCGCTTGTCGCGCAAGGGGGCTTTGTAGGCAGGCATGGGGAGACCTCAAAATGGAAAATGGGTGAACGAGTGTAAGCAGTTATGCATACAACTGTCTACGTGCCGCCCGCAAACAATCGCCAACACGCATATACAGGGCTTGCTCACGGTTGAGCCGGGCGTTCAAGCCTGCGCCAACAACGGGAGTTTGGGCTTGAGGCGATCACTGCGCTCCGCCCGAACTGCCGCATCACATCGGCCGGCACGGCGCTGTCGCATACCGCACGCACCGTGGCAGTGTGCTGCTCGGCCGCGAGCATGGCGATCTCGCCGATAGTTTCCAGCGCGCCGATCTCGCCCAGCGCCCGCTCAACGTTCTCGCTGCCGCCGCAGGGGTGCAGCCGTCCGACGCCGATCACGCTGACCGCATCACCTTTGCAGAACAGGGTTTTGCCGGTATGCAGCAGGCGCAGATGGCAGTACTGCGCGAAACTCTCCAGCACGGCCTGAGGCAGGCCCTGAAAGGTCTTGGTGCGGGCCAGCACGGCGGTGGTCTGCGGGGGGTGTTCGGACATGCGTTTTTAAGTCTTCCTGATGGCAGTCTAGACCGGACTCTGAAAGGTTTGTCCGCCTGCCGGCGCATGGGGCTCACTCAGGTCAAACCCTTGATGCAGGCCTGCAGAAAAGTGCGGCGGACAAAACATTTCCGGAAGGGTCTATCCGCGACCGAAACCTTACAATCTGCGCCCCCGCAGATCGTCAAAAGCCAAGCACCATGTCTGAACCGCTCAACAAGAACTCCAAGACCATCACCGCCGGCATTGCCCGCAGCCCCAACCGCGCCATGCTGCGTGCGGTCGGGTTTGGCGACAACGATTTCCAGAAGCCTATCGTCGGCGTTGCCAACGGGCACTCGACCATGAACCCCTGCAATGCGGGCATCCAGCCGCTCGCCGATGCAGCCTGTGCGGCTCTGAAGAAGGCAGGGGCGATGCCGCAGACCTTTGGCTTTCCCACCGTCACCGATGGCATCAGCATGGGTACCGAGGGGATGAAGTTCTCGCTGGTGTCGCGCGAGGTCATCGCCGATGCCATCGAGACGGCGGTATCGAGCCAGTGCATGGACGGCGTGCTGGTGGTCGGTGGCTGTGACAAGAACATGCCGGGCGCGATGATCGGCATGTTGCGCATGAACCTGCCGGGCGTCTTCGTTTATGCCGGCACCATCAAGCCCGGCAGCTGGAAGGGCGTACCGCTCACCGTGGTTTCTTCCTTCGAGGCGGTCGGCAGTTTTCAGGCGGGCAAGATGAGTGAGGAGGATTTTCTCGGCATCGAGAAAAACGCCTGTCCCAGCGTTGGTGCCTGCGGCGGCATGTACACCGCCAACACCATGTCGTCCTCCTTCGAGGCGCTGGGCATGTCTCTGCTGGGTTCGAGCCAGATGGCTTCGCCCGACGCCGAGAAGGCCGACTCCGCCGCCGATTCGGCACGTGTGCTGGTGCAGGCAATCCAGAAAGACATCAAGCCGCGCGATGTGGTGACCCGCAAGGCCATCGAGAACGCCATCGCGCTGGTGATGGCCACTGGCGGCTCCACCAATGCGGTGCTGCACTTCCTTGCTATCGCTCACGCCGCAGAGGTGCCGTTCGTGCTCGACGACATCGAGACCATCCGCCTGCGCACGCCGGTGCTCTGCGACTTGAAGCCCAGCGGCAAGTATGTGGCGGTGGACTTTCACCGCGCCGGCGGCGTGCCACAGGTCTTGAAGATGTTGCTGGTCAAAGGCCTGCTGCACGGCGATGCGCTGACCATCACGGGCGAGACGATGGCCGAGGCCCTCGCCAGCGTGCCGGCCGAGCCGCGCAGGGATCAGGACGTGATCCGCCCTTTCGACAAGCCCATGTATGCGCAGGGACACCTCGCGGTGCTCAAGGGCAATCTCTCGCCCGAAGGCGCAGTGGCGAAGATCACGGGCCTCAAGAACCCCGTCATCACCGGCCCGGCGCGCGTGTTCGACAGCGAGGACGCCTGCATGGCCGCGATCATGGCCGATGCAATCCAGCACGGCGACGTGCTGGTGATCCGGTACGAGGGGCCAAAGGGGGGCCCCGGAATGCGCGAGATGCTCGCCCCCACGGCCATGCTGATCGGCAAGGGTTTTGGCGAGACGGTTGGCCTCATCACCGATGGCCGTTTCAGCGGCGGCACGTGGGGCATGGTGGTGGGCCATGTCTCGCCGGAGGCTTTCGTCGGCGGCACGATTGGCCTGGTAGAAGAGGGCGACTCGATCACCATCGACGCTCGCCAATTGCTGCTGCAACTCAATGTTGCAGACGATGTGCTGACTGCCCGCAGGGCCAAGTGGGTGCAGCCTGCATTGCGCTATCCGCGTGGGGTGCTGGGCAAGTTCGCCCGGCTGGTCAGCTCGGCCAGCAGGGGTGCAGTCACCGATTGAAGATACGTCTGTTCATCCACGGTGTGCGAGGCTCTGTTAAGACTGCCAGCACGTTTCAACTTTCCAGAGGAGTGACACCATGGGTCTATTCAAATTCGTGAAATCCATCGGCGAGAAAATCGGCGGTGCGAAGGTCGATGCAGGTGGTTTGAGCACCTATGTCAGGGCATTGGGCCTGCCGGTCGAGAAGCTGCTGCTGTCGGTGAGCGAAGACCAGGAGACGGTGGATGTGTTCGGCTACGTGCCCGATCTGGCCGTGAAGGAAAAACTCATCCTTGCCATCGGCAACTGTCAGGGCGTGGGCAAGGTCAACGATCACATCCGTATCGGTCCTGCGCCTGCACCCCTCAATGTCGCGCCGGTACCGACCACGGTTGCCCAAGCTGTCGCGGCCGAGCCTGTGGTGCCGGAAGTGCCGCCGACTTCGGTGTTCTATACCGTGGAGAAGGGTGACACCCTGAGCAAGATCGCCAAGCAGCAGTACGGCAATGCCAATGCCTACAACGCCATCTTCGAGGCCAACAAGCCGATGCTCAAGCACCCCGACAAAATCTATCCGGGGCAGGTGCTGCGCATCCCGCCCAAGGAGTAAGGGCTGCAAAAACGAAAAGCCCCGCATTGCGGGGCTTTTTTTGGTGATGGGTTATTTGCCGACCCAGCCGTTGATGGTGAAGCGGCTGTCCATGAACTTGAGGCTGGGGCAGCTCACCCTTGTCACCTCATGCATCTCCTGCGAGGCGAAGAAGACGATGCTGTTATCCATCGGCTGGATGGTGCGGTAGGTCTCCGCCGCATAGTGGTAGCCGCCTTTCACCTTGTGGTCGTACACCAAGAGCTCACCGCCGGTGAAGTTCTTCGGCTGGTCGTGGAAGTAGTAGACGAAGGTCAGCACGCGATGGGCGGTATCCGCCGAGCCGTTGTCGTTGTGCACCTTGTAGAAGTTGTCGTCATTGTGCGCGGTGAGCTGCGCCTCGATGCTGCCCTTGGGGATGTCGTTGATCTTCAGCGCCTGGCACACCGCCGGCAGCAGCTGGCGGATCTTGCTGCGCATCATCTCGTCGAAGGGTGCGAAGTTGTAGAGCACCGAGGAGGCACGGTAGTTGTCGCGCTTAGTCGAGGTGGTAGTGCCGACGAAACTCGTCTCGCTGCGGCGCACGAAAGCCAGCAGCTTGGCATGGTCGTCCGGGCTGAACACATCCGGCACCTGTGCGCAGGTGACGAGCGTGATGCCGTCCGGCTCGCCGGGGACGAGCACGCCGACGGGGGCTTCCACCGCCGGAGGGGCCGCGACTTGCGCGATGGCGGGCGGCGCTGTGAGGGTGATCTGCTCCGGCTCGGTCAACAGGCCAATCAACCGCGAGGCTGGGATGGTGAGTGTCACCTCCGGGCGCAGCGGCAAATCCAGCAGGGTGCCGGGCGCGAGCTCGCCAGCGAGTGCGGCGCGCAGCTGGTGGTGCAGGGGGCTGTAGTGCTCGACAAACAGCGATTCGCCACCGCCGCCTTCAAGCAGCACGGTGAGTTTCTGGCGGACGGGGACTAGGGTGGGGGAGCCGACTTCGATCTTGGGCATGTTGGACTAAGCGGGGTAGAGCCTGAAAAACCGACGCGCATTGTCGGCTGTTTTCCGTGCAATCGCATCCCCCGTCTCGCCGCGTAGTGTCCCCAGCGCTTCGGCGACCCAGGGGAGATACGCAGGTTCGTTGCGGCGGCCATCAATGCCGGGCTTGTCGCTGTGGAGGCTCGAAGGGCGCTGACTGCGGGGGACATTGCTGGGCAGGAGGTAAGGCGCGTCGGTTTCGATCATCAGGCGCTCGATGGGGATGTGCGGCACCAGGGCGCGTAGGCTGCTGCCGCGCCGGGCATCGCAGACCCAGCCGGTGATGCCGATGTGGCAATCGAGGGCGATATAGCTCTCCATCGCTTCGTGGGTGTCGGTGAAGCAATGCACGCAGGCATCGACGAGGCTTGGGCGGTATTCGCTGAGGATGGCCAGGAAATCTTCATGCGCGCCGCGCTGGTGCAGGAACACGGGCCTCCTCAACTCCACGGCGAGTTGCAGCTGCGCGATGAAGACCCGGCGCTGTACCTCGCGCGGAGAGAGGTCGCGGTAGTAGTCCAGCCCGCATTCGCCCAGGCTCACCAGCTGCGGCAGCGTGGCGAGCTGACGGATGAGGCGCGCGTCTTCGTCATTCCAGTCCGCCGCATGGTGGGGATGCACGCCAGCGGTGCAGCTCAGGCGCGCAGGGTCTTCAGCCGCCAGCAGCGATACCGCCTGGTTGGAGCGGCGGCAGGAGCCGGTGAGCACGATGTGCTGCACTCCCGCAGCCCAGGCACGTTGCAGCAGTTGCGGATAGTCGAGGCTAAAGCTCTCGTGGGCGAGGTTGGCACCAATATCAATCATGCAGTGGAGGGCGAGGTGCCGACTTGGAGGCGTGGATGGGATTGCCTATTGTGTGCGACCTGCTGCCCACTGATCGAGCCATGAGCCTCCCCGCCGCGCATATCACCATCAGCCCGCAAGCTGCTGACACCCTGCTGGTGCGGGCTTTGCAGATGGCCTTCGAGCAGGCTTGTGGCGAAGAGACGCGGCTCTCTGCAGCGGTGGAGGCGATGGAGGGCATGTCCGGTCGCCGCTACCGGCGCTTCATCAACAGCCTAGTGTCGAAAGTAGCGCAGCCACGCTACCTGGAAGTGGGCAGCTGGATGGGATCGACACTGTGTGCGGCGATCCATGGCAACCGCCTGCGCGCTTTTGCCATCGACAACTGGTCGATGTTCGGCGGCCCCTTGCAGGCGTTTTTGCGCAATGTGGCGGACTGCGATTCGGCCAATGCCGATTTCAACATGCTCACCGCAGACTTCCGCGCGGTGGATTTCGCAAGGCTGGGTTGTTTCAACGTCTATCTGTTCGACGGCCCGCACGAGCGGCAGGATCAGTACGATGGCGTGGTGCGCGCACAGCCTGCGCTGGACGAAGAGTTCGTGCTCGTTGTCGATGACTGGAACTGGGAGGCCGTGCGCAGTGGCACGTTCGATGCCGTGCGCGATCTCGGCCTGCAAGTGCTGCTGGGCATCGAGATTCGCACCACGCTGGATGGTAGCCATCCCGCCATCGCCCGCCAGCAGAGTGACTGGCACAACGGCTACTGGCTGGCGGTGCTGCAAAAGCCGCAGGCGGTGATGCAGCTGATCGTCTAGCTCGCCATATCAGCCTTGCGCGCCGCCCAGCCATTGATGGTGAAGCGGCTGTCGGCAAAAGCCCGACTGGGGCAGATGACAGGCAGCACCTCGTGCAGTTCGCGCGAGTCGAAGAAGACCAGCGAGTTGTCGAGCGGCTCGATGTCCTTGTAGGTGGCGGCAGCCGTCAGCAGGCCTTTGTCCACTTGCCGGTCGTGCAGGCGCAGCGCGCCGCCGCTGAAGCTCTTGGGCGAGCGATTGAAGTAGTAGACAAAACTGATGTGGCGCAGCTTCTGCGCCTCGGAGCCATTGTCGTTGTGCATCTTGTAGAAATGGCCGTCGTTGTGGGCTGTGAGCTGGATTTCGATATCGCCCTCCGGCAGGGTCAGTTCCAGCTGCGCGGCGACCTTGGGCAGCAGCAGGCGCACGCGATGGCGCAGCAGGTCGTCAAACGGGGGGAAGCTGAAGCACACCAGCGAATCGCGGTAGTTGGCATAGCCGGTGGTGGTGGTGCTGGTGGCGAACACCTGCCGGTTGCGGCTTGCGAACTGCACCAGTGCGGTGTGCTGTTCGGTGGTCAGCACGTTCTCGACGCGGATGGCGCGTGCGGTGCTGAAGCCCTCGGCAAAGCCCGTCCCTGCAACACTGATCTGCACTGGCGCGCTGGGCACTGTGATGACGGATGCAGGCAGCGGCAGCTGGCCGTGGGCGGGCAGGGTGAGCGGCACCGGCGGCTCGGTGATGGCGCCAATGATCTGCGAGGAATGCACGGTGAGCAGGCCAGCACCCTCGCGGATCGGAATCTCGAAAATCCACGGGCTGGGCAACATGCCGGTGAGGGTGTCGCGCAGCTTGTCGAGGAGGGGGCTGTTGGCCTCGATGGAGAGGCTTTCACGATGCCCGCCCTGCAACAGCAGGGTGAGCCAGAGGCGCGGTGCTATGGCAGTCATGTCGGGTTCCGGTGCGGGTTCAAATCGATTTGGGCGGTGACTGCCCGATGCGGATCAGGATGCCAGCAGCCAGCAGCGCATTGAGGCGGTGTGGCAGCCCGCCCTGGCGCATCAGTTGCGTGTCGTAGAGGCGGGTGGCATCGTGAATGCTGCCGCGCACCACCGCCTGGCGGCTTTCTTCCATGATCGGAAACAACTTGCCGATTTCGGCAATGTCGAGCCAGTAGTCGTCGTAGTTACCCAGCGTTGCGTACTTGCTGTAGTACCAGTTGAAGCCGCAGTTGGTGTAGTGCAGCACACAGACCTGATGCTCGTAATGGATCATCCCCGCAGGCTGAAACTCATGCACGCCGGCCGATTGCTGCGCCCTGCCGTGCAGGTTCACCGCCGCCTTGCCGTTGTAGTAAGCGAGGAAATACCGCTCGCCAAACACGCTGCGGACGATGCCCTGTTGCTTCGCGTCCAGCAGCGCGAAGCTGCGCTTGAACAGGGTGACGTCCTCGAAGTAGTTGTCGATGTGCCATGACTCAGGCACGCCCTCATGATTGCTGAAGCGCACCACGTCGAAGATGGTTTTGCTCTCAAAATATTGCTGCATGTTCTGCCAGGGCGCAGGCAGATGCAGCTTTTCATCGAGATCGAGGTGGATCAGCCAATCCATGCCCTCGGCGCGCGCCCGGCGCATTGCATAGTCGGTGTTGAGACACTGCCGCGAATAGACCTGGTGGCAGAACTGCTTCTGGTAGTCCCAGGCCGGTGAGCGCTGCCACTCGGCGTGCAACGCCTCGTCGCGGGCAATCCAGCGCACGCCTGCCAGCTTGAGCGCCTCACAGGCGGCAAGCTCTTTTTGGTCATCGACGAACAGGTAGAAGTGCTCGATGCCAAGGCTCTGGTGCCACTCCACCCAGCTGCGCAGCACCGGCAGGGCGGCGGCGAAGGTAGAGACGAGGACGAGCTGCATGGGGAAGATGCCGTTCAAAAAAATAGGGAGCCGATGCTCCCTATTTTGTGCAGTCCAGAAATTATTTGACGATCAACACCAGATCGCCCATGCCACCCGTGCCGGCATCGAGCCACTGCTGGTATTCGGGGGTCACGTCGCGCTCCTCGAAATAGCCATTGGAGCCGGCAAATGGCGCTGGAACAGGCAATCCGCCGCCAGAGGGGGCCGGAACCGGCAATCCGCCACCGGAAGGGGCCGGAATGGGCAGCCCACCCGGTGCCGGCGTGGGCGAGGGCGTAGGGGTTGCCGGCGTGGGCGAGGGCGTGCCCGCAGCATCCGGCGTGTCCGTCTGGTTGATCACTTCGGAAATCGTGTAGCCGATGCCCGCGACACCCAGCGCCAGCAGGCCGTAATCCACCGCCGTATAAGTGGTGCCTGCAGCCGCCTCGCCTTCCGCCTGTTGCAGCGTCATGCGGCGGGCAAACGGCATGCCGTTCATCCAGGCATTGAGAAATCCCTTGCGGTCAAAGTCCACCTGCGCCGCAGGCACGCCGGGCAGGTGACTGTCGCGGCGGTCGTAATCGAGCGCAAAGCCATACTGCATCGGGGTGTTGCGCTGTGCCGCACTTTCGTCAAAGCCCAGCCGCCAGTAGAGCTTTGCTTCGCCGACGCCGGAGTCGATGCCCGCAGCCATGGCTGTGGTGGCACCGCTGAGCAGCAGGGCTGTAGATGTTTGTGCGAGCTTCCGCATGATTTCTCCTGAACCGTCTGAATGTCCGTTTCGCAACTTCTTATGATTTTGCTGGCTGGCAGACTATAAGGGCCTGCATTCTCTGCACACAAGGTCTGCCTTGCACATGATTGTCGATCCATTGCCCATTCCTGCCGCTGGCGAAAGCCAGCGCCTACAGCTGCCCGGCCCTTTCGGCGTGATCGAGACCTTGCTGTCCGCCCCCGGCCAGGCTGCGTGGGGAGGCTGTGTGGTCTGCCATCCACATCCGCTCTATGGCGGTGCGATGAGCAACAAGGTGGTCTACGCGCTGGCCTCTCAGGCCGGCAAGGCAGGACTTGTCACGCTGCGGTTCAATTTTCGCGGCGTCGGCAACAGCACGGGCCTGCACGACGAGGGCCGGGGCGAGACCGATGACACAGTCTGGCTGGCAGAACAGTTGCGCGCTGCGTTGCCGCCAGGCGCGCCGCTGGTGATGGCCGGGTTTTCCTTTGGCGCCTTCGTCTCACTCAAGGCGGCTTCGCGGGTGCGCGCAACGGGCTTGTTCAGCGTTGCCCCCCCGTTTTCTGCCACCCGCGCGATTTATGCCGAGGGCGAGGGATCGCCGCCGCATCCGGGTTGCCCCTGGTCGGTGATCCATTCGCGCGATGACGATACCGTTGCCTATGCCGACACGGCCCGCGTGCTGGCAGAGTACGATCCCGCACCACAGCTCACCACGGTGGATGGTGCGGGCCATTTCTTCCACGGCCGCCTTGCCGAGGTGGGTGATGCGCTTGCCGCCTTGCTCGCCAAAGTGAAACCGGCACGCTGATATTCTTCTCAAGCACCTCACCCCGGAGTCCAAAAGCCATGCGCGTTGTCCTTGCCCTCACCCTTGCCTTTGCTGCCGGCACTGCCGCCGCGCAGGATTTCAGTTTCACCCCCGCCCCGCAGCAGCCTGATTTCAAGAGCGTCTCGCAGGATGTGATTGCGGTCACCAGCTACAAGGCGCTCGGACCTGCGGAGGCTGGCGGCGTCACCGGCTTCAGTGTCGGTGTCTACGGTTCCTATTCCGCCACCCAGGACAAGAGCGCCTGGCAGCGGCTGGTGGGCGAAAAAGTCGAGGCAGTCGGTGTGGCGGGCCTGTCTGCCCGCAAGGGACTGCCGTTCGACATTGATCTCGGCGCCATGTACTCGCAGGTGCCAGGCACCGACGCCAAGCTGTTTGGCGGCGAAGTGCGCTGGGCCCCGCTGCCGGGTGGTGTCGCCACTCCCGCCGTCGCGGTGCGCGCCAGCTACGTCAAGCTCACCGGCGAGGATGATCTCAAGGCCGATTCGAAGACTCTCGACGTATCGGTGTCCAAGGGGTTTGTGTTCGTCACCCCTTACGCGGGCCTGGGCTATGTCTGGGGTACGGTCGATCCCTCCGACAACTTCCCCAGCCTGAGCAAGGTGGAAGTCAACAAGGGCCGCTTCTTTGCCGGTGCGCGCGTCTCTCTGGGCTTTTTCGAAGTGACGCCGGAATACGAGAAGCTGGGCAAGAGCGATGTGTTCAACCTGCGGCTGTCGCTGGGCTTTTAAGCCCGCCAAGGCTGATGGTGCAGCGCTTGCAGGTTCTCTTTCATGCACGCGCCCCACCGCCAAGCCGGGCTTAATGGCCCTTTGATCGCGGCAGCACAGGGCTGTGCCCCATCGAGCGCAACCATGACGACATGCCGCCATCGAAACAGGGAAGCTCCCATGCCGTCACAACGCGCCGCCAGCCTGAGGAGGATCGGGCAGGTGTGTCCACCTTGAACAGACGGCAGCCGGAGCTGCTGGCGCGTGCGCCCCACCAAGCGCTGGCGGCCGACGTCCTGCGTGCCAAGGTGCTGATCGTCGACGATCAGCAGGCCAATCGCGTATTGATGCGCCATACGCTGCCGCGCGGCGAAGTCGACATCATCGAGGCAGGCGATGGACTGGAGGCGTTGCGGCTCTGCGCCGAGCATGAGTTCGCGCTGATCCTGCTCGATATACGGATGCCCGGCATGGATGGTTTCGAGCTGGCGGCGGCCTTGTCGCGCGACGGGGCGACGCGGGAGATCCCGATCATTTTCGTCAGCTCGGGCGGCGACGACATGAGCCACATCAAGAGCTATCAGTTCGGCGCCGTCGACTACATGACCAAGCCGCTCAACGAGCAGATGCTGGCCTCCAAGCTGCGCGTATTCGTCGAGCTCTGGCGCAGCAAGCGCCAGCTGCACCAGCTGCTCGGCGTGCTGGAAGAGCGCAACAAGAAGCTGGAGGAGGAGATCACCGAGCGTCGCCGCATCGAAACCCTGGTGCGCCACCAGGCCCAGCACGATGCGTTGACCAGCCTACCCAACCGCATCCTGTTTCTCGACCGGCTCGACACCGCGCTCGAACGCGCCGCCCGCCACCACGAAAACTTCGCGCTGCTCTACATCGACATCGACGGCTTCAAGCCCGTCAACGACAACCACGGCCATCTGGTCGGCGACGAACTGCTGCGCCACATCGCACTCAGGCTCTGCAAGAACGTGCGCAAGACCGACACCGTTGCGCGTCTGGGCGGCGACGAGTTCGCCATTGTTCTCGAAGAGGTGGCCAGCGACCGCGCCGCGCTGCAGGTGGGCCTGAAAATCTGCGAGGCCCTCGCCGTATCCTATGTGCTGGAAATGCCCGATGGCCTGGTCACCGTGCGCGTCGGCGCCAGCATCGGGGTGTCGATCTTTCCCGACCATGGCCGCAACCGCAA
Source organism: Nevskiaceae bacterium (assembly GCA_021731445.1). Classification (GTDB taxonomy): domain Bacteria; phylum Pseudomonadota; class Gammaproteobacteria; order Nevskiales; family Nevskiaceae; genus Stagnimonas. The sequence goes on from JAKFXK010000029.1 coordinate 50,877, forward strand.
CGACCTCATCAACGCCGCCGATGTCGCGATGTACCGTGCCAAGCGCAGCGGCAAGAACCATGCGGCGCTGGCCGAGCCGCCCTCTGGTTCTGTGGCGCTGCTGCGCGACCGCCTGGCTGCGCGACTTTAGATTGAACGCAGCTCAAAAACGGCAACTTCTGCAAACAGGTTTGGAAAAGCCCAGCTCAGCAGGCCACCTTCGCGGGCATGGTTGAGCAGTGCGCGATCCGTGATCTTCCAGCGCCGCTGCGCGCACAGCGCCTCGAAATCCTTCACCGTGCAGAGGTGGATGTTGGGGGTGTTGAACCACTGCTCCGGCAACGAGGGCGTCACCGGCATCGCACCGCGCAGCAGCGCCCAACGCACGCGCCAGTGCCCGAAGTTGGGGAAAGTCACGATCACGGTCTTGCCGACGCGCAGCATTTCTTTAACGGCCTCATCAGGACGTTGCAGGGCTTGCAGGGCCTGGGTCATCACCACCACGTCAAAGGCGGCATCGCCGAAGTCGCTCAAGCCCTCGTCGAGATCAGCCTGGATGACCTTGACGCCACGCGCGATGCAGGCGGCGACGTTGTCGGCGTCGATCTCCAGTCCGTAGCCGCGCACCTGCTTGTGCTCAGCCAGGTGCGCCAGCAGCGCACCATCACCGCAGCCGAGATCAAGCAGGCGTTGACCAGGTTCGATCCATTCACTGATGAGTGCGAGGTCAGGGCGCAGTGCACTCATGACGGCTCGCCGGCAACGCGATCCAGATAATTCTTCAGCACACGGTGGTACTGCGGGATCGGCATGAGGAAATCATCGTGACCGAGTTCGGATTCGATCTCGACATAGCTCACGTCCTTACCTGCAGCGACCAGGGCCTGCACGATCTCGCGCGAGCGGGCCGGTGAGAAGCGCCAGTCGCTCGAAAACGCGATGACCAGGAATTGTGCTGTGGCCTTTTCGTACGCGCGCACCAACTCGCCACCGGCATCGCGCGCGGGGTCGAAATAGTCGAGCGCCTTGGTCATCAGGAGATAGGTGTTGGCATCGAATCGGTCGACGAAGCTCTGGCCCTGATGGCGCAGATAGCTCTCCACCTCGAACTCGACATCGAAGTTGAAGCTGGGTGTGGCCGCTTTCAGCTCGACCCCGAACTTGGCGCGCATGGCGGCGTCGCTCAAGTAGGTGATGTGGCCCAGCATGCGGGCGAGCTTCAAGCCCCGGCTCGGCACCACACCGTGCTCGTAGAAATGCCCGCCATGAAAATCCGGGTCGCTCAAGATCGCCTGTCGCGCGATCTCGTTGAAGGCGATGTTCTGTGCCGAGAGTTCCGGCGCGCTGGCGATGATGAGTGCATGGCGGATGCGCGCCGGATACTCGATGGCCCAGGCCTGCACCTGCATGCCGCCCAGCGAGCCGCCGACCACCGCAGCCCAGGCCGCGATGCCGAAGTGATCGGCAAGGGCGGCCTGCGAGCGCACCCAGTCGCTGACCGTGAGCAGGGGAAAATCCGGCCCCCAGGGTTTGCCGGTTTCAGGGTTTGTGGTGTTCGGCCCGGTCGAGCCCTTGCAGCCGCCGAGATTGTTGAGCGCCACGACGAAAAACTTTGTGGTGTCGATGGGCTTGCCGGGCCCGATGCAGTTGTCCCACCAGCCGGGCTTGTTGTCGCCCTCGCTGTAGACGCCAGCGACATGGTGATCGCCGGAGAGCGCATGGCAGATCAGCACCGCATTGCTGCCTGCGGCGTTGAGTGCGCCATAGGTTTCCACCATCAACTCGTAGCGCGGCAGCGTGCGCCCGCAGTCGAGTGCGAGTGGCGATGCGAACCCGATTTTTTGCGGTGTGACGATGCCGACCGATACTGGTTCCATCAGCAGACTTGGAGAATCGTTCCCCATTAGCGGAACAGGAGGATCGTTCCCCATTAGCGGAACAGCATCGGCAGCGGCACCAGGCGGATCAGCACCTGCAGTGCCAGCATCACTACCAGCGGCGAGAGATCGAAGCCGCCGATCGGCGGGATGAAGCGGCGCACGGGCTTGAGCAGCGGCTCGTTCAGGCTCCACAGGATATCCGCTGCCGGGCTGCGGCCTCCCGGGCCCATCCAGCTCAGGATGGCCTGCACGAACAGCGACAGCGTGTAGAGGTTGATGCAGAGCACGATGCACTTGAGCAGGGCGAACCACAGCATCGCCAGCAGCGATACGGAGGCCCCCAGCATCCAGCCCACGACCGCGATGTAGATCACCGCGACGGCCAACAGCACCAGCAGAGTGGCGGTATCGAGGTTGCGGTAGCGCGGTATCAGGGCGCGCAGCGGTTGGGCGAGCGGGTTGGTGATCTTCCACACCAATTGCGACAAGGGGTTGTAGAAATCCGCACGCACCAGTTGCAGCAGCACGCGCAGCAGCAGCGCACCCATGAACAGATCGAACAGGACGTTGACGAGGAAGAACAGCGCGTTGCCAGCACCCATGGATCGGTTTCCTATTGTTGGTCGAGGGCATCGCCCAGTGCCTTGGCACGGGCATCGGCAGCTTGCAGAGCTTGTTGAAACATGGCGCGCAAGCCTGCGGATTCAAGGTGCTGCACGGCAGCCTCAGTGGTGCCACCTTTGCTGGTGACATTGGCGCGCAGCACACTGGCATCCAGCCCCGACTCGCCAACCATGCGTGCCGCACCGACGCAGGTCTGTGCGGCGAGCTGTGCGGCGATATCGGGCTTGAGGCCGAGCGCTGTACCGGCATCGCGCAGCGCCTCTACCAGCAAAAAGAAGTAGGCGGGGCCGGAGCCGGAAAGCGCCGTCACTGCATCCAGCTGTTGCTCTTCATCGACCCACACGCAAGCGCCTGCGGTGGCGAGCAGGCGCTCTGCCAGCGCGCGCGCTGTGGCTGGGGTGCCTGTGGGCGCGAACAGGCCGGTGATGCCGGCACCCAGCAACGCGGGGGTGTTGGGCATGGTGCGCACGTAGGCAAGCTCGCTGCCCAGCAGTCTTCGCAGTGTGGACAGCCTCACCCCGGCGGCGATCGACACCACCACGGCGCCAGGCTTGAGCTTGAGTCCCGCCAGTGCGGATGCCATCTGCTGCGGTTTGACGGCCAGCACCAGTGCATCGGCATCCGCCACGATTCCTGCCGCAGCGCCATGCACCGCAATCCCGAACTCTTTGGCGAGCCATGCCGCGCGCGCTGTCACAGGCTCCGCCACCACCACCTGCGTCGCGGGCCAGCCGGTCTTCAGCAAGCCGCCAATCAGCGCTGCGGCCATGTTGCCGCCGCCTAAAAAGGCAATCCTGGGATGTGCGGAGAGTGCTGCGGACATGGCGGCGGATGATGGCTGGAAAAATGCGCCGCGTATCATAGCGGCCGATGACCCAGACCAAGCCCCTGTCCGCGCCGCTGGCGCGCTTCGACGCGCCCACCAGCAAGCTCCTCGCCGATCTCAAAGCCCGGATCGACTCGGCCCGAGTCTACGATGTGGCCTGCATTACGCCCTTGCAGGCCGCGCCCAAGCTCGGTGCGCGCCTGGGCAACACGGTGCTGCTCAAGCGTGAGGACTTGCAACCCGTGCACAGCTTCAAGCTGCGCGGGGCCTTCAACAAGATCGTGGGTCTCACGGCGGCAGAGCAGGCCAAGGGAGTCATCTGCGCCAGTGCGGGCAACCATGCACAGGGCGTGGCACTGGCCGGCAGGCATCTGGGCATCGCGACCCTCATCTGCATGCCGCGCACCACGCCGGCGATCAAGGTGGATGCGGTGCGCGCGCTCGGCGGCAAGGTGGTGCTGCACGGCGATGCCTATGACGACGCCCGCGAGCATGCCGAGAAACTGGCGGCGGAAAGGGGTCTCACTTTCGTGCATCCCTACGACGACATCGAGGTGATTGCCGGACAGGGCACGGTGGCGAAGGAAATGCTCGAACAGCTTGCGGGCCAGACGCTCGATGCGGTGTTCGTCTGCGTCGGCGGTGGCGGCCTGCTGGCGGGCGTCGCGGCCTATGTGAAAAGCGTCAGCCCCAAGACTCGTGTGATCGCGGTGGAGCCGGACGACTCCGATTGCTTCGCCCGTGCCTTTGAGGCAGGCCGTCGCGTCGAGCTGAAAACCGTCGGCCTGTTTGCCGATGGCGTGGCCGTGAAGCAGGTGGGAATCGAGCCCTGGCGTATCGCGCGGCATCTGGTGGACGAGGTGATCCGCGTCGATGCCGACGAGATTTGCGCCGCCATCCGCGACTGCTTTGCCGAGAACCGCAGCGTGCCGGAACCTGCAGGCGCGCTGGCCGTCGCAGGCCTCAAGAAGTGGGTTGCGCTGCACGATGCCAAAGGCCTCACACTGGCTGCGACCGTGAGCGGGGCCAATGTCAACTTCGACCGCCTGCGTCACATCGCCGAGCGTGCCGAGATCGGCGACCACAGCGAAGCACTGCTGGCCGTCACCATCCCGGAGAAACCCGGCAGCTTCCGCCGCTTTCTGAAGCAGCTCGGCCGGCGCGTCATTACCGAGTTCAACTACCGCTACGCCTCACCGGGCGAGGCGCACATCTTCGTCGGCTTCAAGCTCAGTGAGGGCGCTGGCGAGACCGCCGCACTCATCGCACATCTAGATGAGCTGGGCTATCCCGTCACCGATCTGAGTCACAACGAGATGGCAAAGCTGCACGTCCGCTACATGGTTGGAGGCCGCCTGCCGACGGTCGGGGTCGGAGGCCGCGCGTCGGGTCTCGATGACGAGCAACTGTTCCGCTTCGAGTTTCCGGAGCGTCCCGGCGCCTGTCTGGCGTTTCTGGATGCGATTGGCTCGACCTTCAACATTTCCCTCTTCCACTACCGCAACCACGGCGCCGCCTATGGCCGTGTGCTGGCGGGCCTGCAAGTACCCAAGGGCAAAAGCCGCGAGTGCCGCGAGGCACTGGATGCGCTCGGCTATCCGTACTGGGACGAGCGCGACAACCCGGCCTATGCGCTGTTTCTAGGCAGTGCCCCGCAGTAACTGCAAGACGACTTTACCGGCAGACCGCGTAAGGCTGCTGCGTGCACTGGCAGTTGGCTTTCGACTCCACCGGGCAGTTGGCGAAGTAATCCTTGCCACCACACTGGATGTAGCAGCTGCGGCCATAGTCATGCACCACTTCCTGACCCGGTGCGGGCACTACCGCGCCGGTGCCGGTGCTGCCGTAGGGCTCTACACCACCGGGGCCGACGGTGCCGTAGCAGGAGGCGAGCAGCCCCAAGGCCAACAGGGGGGTCAGCAATTTGAGCGTGGTGCGGATCATGGTGAAAGACCAGTCGGTGGAGACGCTGCGCAGGCTGCGCGATATTTCTGAAGCGCGGATGAATCCTCGGTGCAAAGGGCAGAGCCCTGCAAGCGCTGCGTTACCATCGCGTTTATGAATCCAGTCACGTTTGCAGAGACCCACTGATGCGCTTCGCCATGTTGGGCAGCGGCAGCAAGGGCAACGGCACGCTGGTGGATGCCGGCGGTGCGCGCGTGCTGGTGGACTGCGGCTTTGCGGTGCGCGAGGTCGAGGCACGCGCGGCAAGGCTCGACTTCGATCTCGACAGTCTCGATGCGATTCTGGTGACGCACGAGCACGGCGATCACCTCGGCGGTGTAGCGCGTCTGGCCCGCGCCTACGCGGTACCGGTGTATCTCACGCGCGGTAGCTATCAAGCCTGGCGTGACAAGGAGGTAGAGGACGTGCGCTTCATCACCCCGCACGAGCCGTTCCACGTCGGCGTGCTCAAGGTGCAGCCTTTCCCCGTGCCGCACGATGCGCAGGAGCCCTGCCATTTCGCGTTTCAGTGGAGCGGCAAGAAGCTCGGCATGGTGTCGGATCTGGGCGCCATCACCTCGCACGTCCGCTATGTGCTGAAGGACTGCGATGCCCTGCTGCTGGAGACCAACCACGATGTCGCCATGCTTGCCAAAGGGCCGTATCCGCAGCGCCTGAAAGACCGGGTCGGTGGCGGACTCGGCCATCTCTCCAACATGCAGGCGGCAGGCCTCGTCAGCACGGTGCAGCGTGAGCGCTTGCAGCATCTCGTGCTGACTCATCTCTCCGAGCAGAACAACACGCCGCAGCTGGCACGAGAGGCCATCTGCGAAGCATTGGAGCAAGACCCGGATTGGTGCGTCTGCGCGCATCAGCAGGATGGCCTTGCCTGGCGCAGCATTGCCTGAAATGGTGTTCTTCGCCATTGCCGTGCAGTGGCGGGACGGGGACAATCAAAGTCCGATGAGGATTGACTCCATGCTCGACCGCCGCCTGTCCACACGCCTGCTCGCCCTCGTCGCCGTGCTGTGGGCCGGCATGGCCACAGCCCAGCTGGCCCTGCCGGAGACGCCGCCCGATGCCAAGCCCGGCGAGTGCTACGGCCTGGTCTATGTGCCGCCGCAGTACCGCAGCTTCGAGGAGTCTGAGTTGCTCGCTGTCGCCAGCGAGCGCATCGAGATCACGCCGGCGGTCTATGAATACGTCGACGAGCAGGTGGTCATCCCGGCAGGCAAGCGCAAGAAAATCATCAAGCCCGCCGTCACCGAAACCACCGAAGAAACCATCACCGTGCCAGGTGCGAAAAAACGTGTCGTGGTGCCTGCCACTTACAAGACCGTCACCGAACAAGTGGTTGTGCAACAAGGCGCTGTGCTCCAGCCCGGCGAGCTGTTTGTAGGGCAGGAGGGCGGTGCCATCTGCATCGTCGATCAGCCCACCACGCAACAGACGGTGAAGAAGCGCGTGGTTGACCGCCCCGCCAGCAGCAGGCTGGTCAGCACGCCCGAACGCGAGCGGGTGGTGCAGCGCAAGAAGATCATCGAGCCTGCCGTGACCGAATGGGTGGATGTGCCGGAGCGCACCATCACCAAGCGCGTGAAACTATTATCGACACCCGCAGGCAGCAGAACGGTACCGGTACCCGCGCAATACCAGACGGTGACGCGTCGCGAGCAGACCGCTGCCGCCAAGGCTGAGTGGCAGCGTGTGCTGTGCGAAACCAATTTCACGCCGGCGCTGGTGCTGAGCCTGCAAGAGGCGCTGAAGCGTGAAGGTGCCTACAAGGGCGCGGCGAGTGGGCAGATGAACCTGCAAACCGCCAGCGCGGTGCGCCTGTATCAGGAACGCAACGCCCTGCCCACCGGGGGCTTGAGCCTGGTCACTCTGGATCGTCTTGGCGTCAGCGTCACCGAAGGGCAGGCGATGATCCCGTCGGAATCAGCGCCGCGCCCATAGCAGCGCCACCACCAGTGGCACGATGGCGATCACGTCTGCCACGACGACCCGGCGGATGGCCGCATTGCCGCCGCCTTCGAGCATCGCCAGCGCGATGAAACTCACCATGCTCAGTAGCCCCGCCAGCGCCATCGGCGTGCGCCAGGCCGGGATGAAGGCAGCAGCGATCATCGCCCCGCCCAGCAAGCCGAACAGCACCGCGCGATGCCGCATGAGGATGCGCAGGTTGGCATCGTCAAACGGTATCGCATACAAGGCTTGCAGCCGCTCCGCCCCCAGCACGCCGATGAACGGCAGGGCATTGATGACACCCGCCAGCAGCAGGGCTGCGGCCAGCGGGGTTTGATGATTGAAGGACATGGGACTCAACCGTAAGCGCGGGTTTCCGCCGCGTGCGGCTGAGGCGCCAGCAAGAGATACAGCATCGGGCCGATGGAGCCGAGCACCAGCGTGGTGATGAGGTACGGCCAGATCTTGCGGCCGGTGGCCGCCGCGTCGCGCCACATCCATACCATCGCCAACAGACAGACGATGACCAGATCGGCAAACACCTGATAGCCCGCGAGGTGCATATGGCTTTGCAGCAGGCCGAGATAGCCGACCTCGATCAGCACGTAGCTGGAATACAGCGCGAACGGCAGCAGGATGGCGAGGATGATGGTGCGGGGCAGGTGCATGGGGTTCTCCTGGGGTTGGTTGATTGCGGCGCTACTGTCCGCTTAAGCCTGGGTGCGCCTCAATGACTTGGCAGGTAATACCACCACCCGCAGTGCCCAGCGCACAATCGGCCAATGAACCAGACCATCGCCGCAGCACCCGCCGATCAGCACTTCCCCCATCTGCTGCGCGAGCGCCGCCGCGGTACCGGCTATAGCCAGATGACGCTCGCTGCCGATGCCGGCCTGTCGCAGCGGCACCTGAGCTTTCTCGAAAGCAACAAGGCCCGGCCCAGCCGCGCGATGGTGCTGCAACTGGCCGAGGCGCTCGCCCTGCCGCTGCGCGAGCGCAACCGCTGGCTGATTGCGGCGGGCTTCGCGCCCCTGTTCGCAGAGCGGCCCCTGCACAGCCCCGACATGGCGTCGATCAAGCTTGCACTCGATCTCTTGCTCAAGCAGCAGGAGCCGTATCCGGCGGTGGTGCTCGATGCGGGCTGGAACATCCTGCAAGCCAACGAGGCGACACATCGCCTGCTGTCGGTTTTTGGTGATCCCTCAGCACTCTGGCAGCGCGTCTCTGGCGACGGCCCGCCCAACCTGATGAAGCTCACCTTTCACCCCGAAGGCCTGCGCCCCTACATCAAGAATCTCGACGAGCTGGGCCCGGGCCTTCTGGCGCGGGCCATCCGCGAGGCACGCGAGAACGAGGCGGCGGCCACAGTGCTGGCGACGGTGCTGGCCTATCCCGGCATCCCAGCCCGCTGGCGGCTGGCCGAGGTGTGGACGCCCTTGGCACCCGTGCTGCCGACGCGCGTCGGCATTGGCGAGGTGACACTGAGCTTCATCACCATGCTGGCGAGTTTTGGCACGCCGCTCGATCTCACGGCGGACAACTTGCGGGTGGAGATTTTGTTTCCGGCGGACGGGTTTACCGACAACTTCCTGCGACGACCTGCATAGGGGCTTCAGCCCACTGTTTGCTTGGTGTCGCGTGGGAGGCGATGCAGCTGTTTGCCCACATTGCGTCACTCGATCAAGGCCGGGATGAGGAAGTCGGACTGCGGCTCCAGCAGCATGCGCGGCAAGGTTTCTGCGACGGCTTCGCGCAGCAATATGCCTCCTGCTGCGTCCCAGTCCGGCACTGAATAGGAACGCTCCCAAGTGGCCTTGTCCGGCCATTGCGCATAAGCGAGCCAGGTGCCGTCTTCTGCCTTGTGCAGGCGAGAACCCAGGCCGCCACAGCGTTCGATGATGAGCGGTGTGTTGCGTGACCAGACCTCCTGGAACTGCGTTTCCTTGCCAGGGTGCAGCCGCCAGCGGTAGATAACCACAAAGCCGATGCGCGCACTCATCGGCTCAGCCTGCAATCGGCGAAATGCCAACCAGCATCTTGTGCAGCCCGCCGACGAACAGCACATACAAGGCCAGTCCGCCGAGCACGACCATCAGATCGTTCCAGCGCGAGGCCGGCGCGCCCGGCGGCGGGGTGACGACGGCGCGGCGTTTCACCGAAATACGGTCTGCCACGGCCCAGGTCAGAAACGCACCGAACAGCAGCACATCGTGCAGGCCACCATTGGCGAGCAGATGCGAGAGCGCCCAGAGCTTGGTGGCGAGCAGCATCGGGTGCTTGGCTTTCGTGCGGATGCGCCCCGGCAGATAGGCCGCAAGCAGCAGGGGGAACACGGGCAGCATCAGCAGCAGGGCAATGTGGCGCATTGCCTTGGGCGGTTGCCAGAGCCACACCGGGTTGCTCACCCGCGCCTCGCCGTAGCCGATGCAGATCAGCACGAAGCCGGTGATGGCAACGAGGCTGTAGAGGCCTTTCCAGCCATTAAGACCCAGTCGCGCCACAGCGGCGGCGCGCAGGTCGGGTGCGGCGATGGCAATGGAATGGATGCCTAGGAACAGCACGAGTCCTGCAATCAACAGTGTCATGGCTCGAAACCCCTTGGTTTTCTGGCGGAGTTGCCATTATGGGCTGCCCTTTGTGCGCCCGATCGGCCGTGGGCTGCACTGCACTTGGTAAAATCGCGGCCTGCCCGAACAGGCCCTGCCCAGGGCCGCTCCTGCCGCCATGTCTTTGCACGTTCTCCCCAGCGCCACCGTCCTCTCCGACTTTCGTGTGGCCCGACTGCTGGAGCGGCTCCAAGCCCACGCGCCGCAGCTCAAGGGCGTGGTGGTGCAGGACTTCTTCCTGGTGGATGGCGAGGCCAGCACGGCAGATCTGCGCCGCCTGCTGGGTGAGGGGCCAGACGCGCTGCCCGCCGCCGACGGCACGCTCTACGTGGTGCCGCGCGTCGGCACGCTCTCGCCCTGGTCGAGCAAGGCCACCGACATCGCCAAGGTCTGCGGGCTTGCCGGGGTGAAACGCGTCGAGCTGGGTCGCGCGGTGCTGTTGGCCGGTGTGGGTTCGCTGCCGGATGCAGCACTGGTCGAACTGCACGACCCGATGATGGAATCGGTGCTGGCGAGCGCACTCGATCTGGCGGGCGTATTCGCCACCGGCACACCGCGCGTGCTGCGCAGTGTCGATGTGCTGGCGGGCGGCAAGGCGGCACTTGAAGCCGCCAACAAGGATTGGGGTCTCGCACTCTCGGCGGACGAGATCGACTATCTGGTCGACTACGCAGTCAAGGCCGGCAAGAACCTGAGCGATGCCGAGCTGATGATGTTCGCGCAGGTCAACAGCGAGCACTGCCGCCACAAGATTTTCAACGCCGAGTTCACGGTGGATGGTGTGACCGCACCGCTCTCGCTGTTCCAGATGATCAAGGAGTCTTACAAGGCTTCGCCTGCTGGAGTGCTTTCCGCATACTCCGACAACTGCGCGGTGGTCGAAGGTCACACGGCGATGCGCTTCTTCCCCGAAGGCGACCACCACTACCGCGAGCACGCGGAGCCGGTGCACATCCTCATGAAGGTAGAGACGCACAACCATCCCACCGGCATTTCGCCGCATCCGGGTGCTGCCACTGGCGCGGGTGGCGAGATTCGGGATGAGGCGGCGACGGGCCTCGGTGGTCGCCCGAAGGCGGGCTTGTGCGGTTTCAGCGTGGCGAACCTGCGCATCCCCGGTTTCACCCAACCTTGGGAGGTCGATCTGGGTCGCCCCAGCCGCATGGCGAGCGCGCTGCAAATCATGCTCGAAGCACCGATTGGTGCCGCTGCCTACAACAACGAGTTCGGTCGCCCTTGCCTCACGGGTTACTTCCGCACCTACGAAGCCTTTGCACCCGATGGCCGGAACAGAGGCTTCCACAAGCCGATCATGATTGCCGGCGGCTACGGCAACATCCGCGCCGAACATGTGTTGAAGAAGGTGGTGGTTGAAGGTGCGGCACTCATCGTGCTCGGCGGCCCGGCCATGCTGATTGGTTTGGGCGGTGCAGCGGGCTCGTCCATGGCGACCGGCGCGCAAGCCGCTGACCTCGACTTTGCCAGCGTGCAGCGTGCGAATCCCGAGCTGGAGCGTCGCTGTCAGGAAGTGGTGGATGCCTGCTGGGCGCTGGGCGAAGCCAATCCCATCCTGAGCATTCACGACGTCGGCGCCGGCGGCATCAGCAACGCGCTGCCGGAGCTGGTGCATGCCGATGATCGCGGCGGCCATTTCAAGCTGCGCGATGTGCTGGCGGCCGACCCGGCACTGTCGCCGATGGAAATCTGGTGCAACGAATCGCAGGAGCGCTATGTGCTCGCGGTCGCACCGGAATCGGTCGCCCTGCTCGAACAATTCTGCGCGCGCGAGCGTTGCCCGATGGCCGTCGTCGGCACCGCCACGGCCGAACAGCAGCTTCGCGTCGAAGATTCTCTGCTCGGCAGCGACACCGTGCAGATGCCGATGCAGGTGCTGCTCGGCAAGCCGCCGCGCATGCGCCGCACCACCACGCGTGCGCCGCAGACGTTTGCTGCGCTCGACACCAGCCGCATCGACCCCAAGGACGCTGGCCTTCGCGTACTGCGCCACCCCAGCGTGGCGTCGAAGAACTTCCTCATCACCATCGGCGATCGCACTGTTGGTGGCCTGACCGTGCGCGACCAGATGGTCGGCCCCTGGCAGGTGCCGGTGGCGGATTGCGCGGTGACCGCGACCGGCTTCGAGGCCACGACCGGCGAGGCGATGAGCATGGGTGAGCGCCCGGTGCTGGCTCTGCTCGATGCCCCCGCCTCCGGCCGCATGGCGGTGGGTGAGGCAATCACCAATCTCGCCGCTGCCCACATTGTCCGCTTAAGCGACGTGCGCCTCTCCGCCAACTGGATGGCGGCCTGCGGGCAGGGCGATGAAGATGCGCGCCTGTTCGATACCGTCAAGGCCGTCGGTGCCGAGCTGGCACCGGCACTCGGCATCGCCATCCCGGTCGGCAAGGATTCACTGTCGATGAAGGCGCAGTGGCAGCAGAACGGCGAGGCGAGAACGCAGACCGCGCCGCTGTCGCTGATCGTCTCGGCCTTTGCACCCGTTGCGGATGTGCGCAAGAGCCTGACACCGCAGCTCGCTGCCGAGCCTTCGACGGCGCTCGTGCTGATCGACCTCGGCAACGGCAGGAACCGCATGGGCGGCAGCATCCTTGCTCAGGTATATGGGCAGGTGGGTGATGTCGCGCCTGATCTCGATCAGCCGGCCCAGCTCAAGGCCGCCTTTACGCTGGTGCAGAAACTCAATGTCGAAGGCCGCGTGCTGGCCTATCACGACCGCAGCGATGGCGGCCTGTTTGCCGCCGTCGTCGAGATGGCGCTGGCGGGGCGCAGTGGCGTGACGGTACAGCTCGAAGCACTCGGTGCGGATGCGATGGCTGCGCTCTTCAACGAAGAGCTCGGCATGGTCTTGCAGCTGCGTGCTGCCGATGTGGCCGCTGTGCTGGCTGAGGCAGAGGCCGCAGGCCTGAGTGCAGCGGTGATCGGCGAGCCGACTGCCGAGGACTACGTGCGCTTCAGGCACGGCGCGCGGGAGCTGTTTGCCGACACGCTGGAGCCGTTGCACAAGACCTGGGCCGAGACCAGCCACAAGATGGCAGCCCTGCGCGATCATCCCGATTGTGCGCGCGAGGAGTTTGCGGCGGTCGGCGCGCCGCACGATCCGGGCTTGAGCGTGAAGCTCAGCTTCGATGCCGCAGCCCGCGCGCCTGCCATCGGCAAGCGCCCCAAGGTGGCGATCCTGCGCGAGCAGGGCGTGAACGGACATATCGAGATGGCTTATGCCTTCCACGCCGCCGGCTTCGAGTCGGTGGATGTCCACATGTCCGATGTGCTCGAAGGTCGCGTGCAGCTCGCTAACTTCGCGGGCTTTGCCGCCTGCGGGGGTTTTAGCTATGGCGACGTGCTGGGCGCGGGCCAGGGCTGGGCACGAACCATCCTGTTCAACGAGCGCGCGCGCAACGAGTTTCAACAGTTTCTCGCCAACCCGGAGCGCTTCGCGCTGGGTGTGTGCAACGGCTGCCAGATGATGGCGGCGCTGCAGAGCATTGTGCCGGGCGCCGGGCAATGGCCGCTGTTCAGGAAGAACCGCAGCCAGCAGTTCGAGGCGCGCTGGGGGATGGTGGAGCTGCTGCCGTCGAAGAGCCTGTTCTTCAAGGGTATGGAAGGCTCACGCCTGCCCATTGCCATTGCACACGGGGAAGGCCGGCCGGAGTTCAAGAACACCGCTGATCTGGCGGCACTGCAAGCCAATGGCCAGGTCGCAATGCGTTTCATCACCAATGCGGGTGCGGTGGCGAAAAGCTACCCTGCCAACCCCAATGGGGCAGAGCAGGGCGTGACCTCGATCTGCAATGCCGATGGCCGTGTGACCATCCTGATGCCACATCCGGAGCGCACCATTGCCGGTGCCGTCGGCAGCTGGTGGCCGACTGCGAATGGGGACAAGACGCCGTGGTTCCGGATGTTCGAGAACGCGCGACAGTGGACGAAGTGAGCGACGCATCCGGTGCAAATTCCCCTGCGCGCTGTTTCACGACGTGGTGGCTCACGTCACCATGTTCGAGAAGGCAAGAAACTTCGGTGAAATGAAGCCCATGAAAAAGCCCGCTGATGCGGGCGTTTTTTGCGCAGGCTATTCGTCTTCTTCCTCGCCGTAGAGCAGTGCTCTGGGTGGCGAGCCGTCGTATACCTTGTTGAGGCGGTTTTGCAGGTAGGCGGTGCGGATGAAAATGTAAGGGTCGATGGCACCGTCCACCAGCGCATCCGCACCCAGCAGCTGGGCGCGCAGGCTGACCAGACTCAAGCCCGTCGAACCATAAAAAATATAGTCCTCATCGGCATTGTTCTGCTGGATGTAATAGAGCGGATTAGTGAAGTAGTCGGCACCACGGCCAATCAGGTCGCGGCCGTTGGAGGGGCCGAGCAAGGGCAGCATGAAGTAGACACCGGTACCCACGCCCCAGTAACCGAGCGTCTGGCCGAAGTCCTCGTCGTGCCGTGGCAAGCCGTTTTTGCTGGCCACATCCACGAGGCCAGCAAGACCAATGGTGGAGTTCATCAGAAAACGGCCGGTGTCGGACGTGGCCTGCAGGAGCTTGCCCTGCAAGGCGCCGTTGACGATGGTGACCGGCTCGCCCAGGTTGCCGAAGAAATTGACCACGGCCTTCTGCGCGGCTCGCGGCAGGACTGCCTTGTAACTCTCTGCGACAGGCCTCAGCACGTAACGGTCGGCTGTGCGGTTGAACGTGAACATTGCACGATTGACCGGCTCCAGAGGGTCGGATGGCGAATCGGGCGGGAGGGTGGCGCAGGCACTGAGCAGGACAGTGCCGCAGAAGGTGGCGGTGCGAAAAAGGGTCATGTCAACGTCAGTATCGCATCCAGTTCGAAAAAGCCTGCCAGCGTGAGTAGCTGCCGGGGTGCATTGGTGAATCGAAGCGTTTGGCCCCTGGCCTTGGCGCGCCGGGTGAGCTCGAGCATCAGCGCAAGTCCGGCACTGTCGATGCGCTCGATGCCTGCCATGTCGATGCTGCCAGCTGCTGCATAGTCGCCGCCGCGCGCGAGTACGGCTGGTGCACCGTGCTGGGTCCACTCGCCCTCTGCACGCATGCCTTAGCCAGCCTTTTCAGCGGCCTGCTTGACGATCTCGCCGGACTCGATGCGCACGATTAACGCCTCGATGCCGTTCTTCTTGATCTCTTCGTTGAACTGGCTGCGGAAGTTGGTGACCAGCGAGAGGTTCTCGAGAATCACGTCATAGACCTTCCACTCGGTGTCGACCAGCTGCATCGAGAAGCCGACCGAGATCGGCTTGCCGACCTTGCGCTTGAGTTCGGCTTTCACGGTCACGTCGGTTTCGCCACCCACCAGGCGCAGCGGCTGAAAGCGCGCTTCAACGGTGTCGTAGTTGTCCAGCAACGCATCGGCGTAGTTGCGGATCAGCGAGTTCTTGAAGCTGTTGGTGAAGCGTGCACGTTGCGCAGGCGTCGCGGCCTTCCAGTTGCGGCCCAACACCAGCTTGGCGATACCTTTCACGTCGAAGCGCGGCACCAGCACCTCATCCACCACGGCATAGAACTTGGCCTTGTCGGCCTTGTAGGCGGCGTGGTTGGTGTTGATGAGATCGCGCATCTTCTCGGTGGTCTCCTTCACGGCGACGTCCGGTGGTACCGGCGCTGCATGCGCGCTGGCAAAACCGAGGGTCAGGAAAAGGGGAAGCCAGAACTTGTTCATCATTGTCTCCAGGGCATCGGATCGATGCGGGTCACTGCAATCACCAATACGTTACTTCGCGCCCGACGGTTTCATCGAGTCGGCAAGATTGTTCAGCGCATCGGCCAGCTTCGTGTCTTCCTTCTTCTCGCTCATAGAAGACACGAATTGACCAATTAGGTTCTCCAGCACCAAGGCGGACTGAGTAAGCTGGATGCGGCTGCCTTCGATGAGAAATGCCTCATCGCCACCCGGCTCCAGACCAATGTACTGCTCGCCCAGAAGGCCAGCAGTGAGTATCTTGGCGTTGGAATCTTTCGGAATAGTGGAGTAGCTGCTGCTCAATTCAAGGGTGACGATTGCCTGAAAGCTGTTCTGGTCCACCGCGATGTTCTGTACGCGGCCTACGGTGACGCCGGCGATCTTCACCGCGTTGCCGGGCGAGAGCTTGCCGATATTCTCGAAGTGGGCAGTGACGTGATAGCTACCCTCAGATCCACCCACATCCTTGAGGCTGGCGACACGCAGGGTGAGCAACATGACGGCGGCAACGCCAAGGCAGACGAAGAAGCCAACCAGTATTTCGAGTGTGCGGGACTGCATGGATTGAATCCTTGGACTTGTGGCTGACTAGAACATGAATGCGGTGAGGATGAAGTCCAGTGCCAGGATGGCCAGCGAGGAGATCACCACGGTATCGGTGGTTGCGCGCGCCACACCTGCCGAGGTGGGTGCGGCGTGATAACCCTGATAGACGGCGATCCAGGAGCAGGCGGCGCCGAAAGTGATGCTCTTGATAAAGGCATCGCGGATGTCGTCGCCATGCAGCACCTCGCGAATGCCAGCCCAGTAGCTGCCGGCATCGACGCCCAGCAGACTGACGCCGATGGCATGGCCGCCGGCCACGCCGATCGCCATCACGGTAAAGATGAAAGCCAGCAGCGGCATCGAGATCAATCCGGCGAGAAAGCGTGGGGCGACCACCCGCTTGATCGGATCGACCGCCATCATCTCCATGCCGCTGAGCTGGTCGGTGGCCTTCATCAGGCCGATTTCGGCGGCCAATGCCGAGCCGGCGCGGCCTGCAAACAAGAGTGCCGTGACGACCGGGCCGAACTCACGCACCACCGACAGGGCAATGGCGACACCAAGCGATTCGCCTGCGCCGAACACCTGCAACGTGCGATAGAACTGCAAGGCCAGCACCATGCCGACGAAGCTGCCGGAGAGCACAATGATGACCAGCGACAGCACGCCGACGGAATAGATTTGCTGCGCCATCAGACGCGGACGCACCAGGGCCGAGGGGATGGCTGCAATGATGGTGAACAGGAAAAACAGCGCGCGGCCGATACCCTGCAGATAGTTGCCGAGGATGCCGATCATTTGGCTGCCCCCAGCAAATCCTGCGCGTAAGGCACCGCCTTGTAATGAAACGGCACCGGCCCATCTGGCTCACCCTTGAGGAACTGCTGCACCCACTCGCTCTGACTCGCGCGCACCTCATGGGCCGCGCCATGGCCCAGCACCTTGCCGCCGGAAATCACATAAGCCTGATCGCAGATCGACAGCACTTCTACGACATCGTGCGAGACGATGATGCTGGTGAGCCCGAGCGCATCGTTGAGGGTGCGGACCAGGCGCATCAGCACGCCCATGCTGATCGGGTCCTGGCCGGTGAAGGGTTCGTCGTACATCACCAGCTGAGGGTCGAGCGAGATCGCCCGCGCCAGCGCGACACGGCGACTCATGCCGCCGGAGAGTTCTTCGGGATACAGATCGCGCGCACCACGCAGACCCACCGCATTGAGCTTCATCAGCACCAGGTCGCGGATCATCGACTCTGGCAGCTTGGTGTGCTCGCGCAGGGGGAAGGCGACGTTGTCGAAGACCGTCAGATCAGTCAGCAGTGCACCGTTTTGAAACAGCATGCCCATGCGCATGCGCATCTCGAACAACTGGCTGCGAGACTGGCTGTGGACGTTGATGCCATCGAAGGTAACCGTGCCTGCACTGGGCTTCCATTGCCCGCCGATCAGCCGCAGGAGAGTGGTCTTGCCGGTGCCGGACGGCCCCATGATGGCGGTGATGCGGCCGCGCGGGATGTCGAGATCAACGCCGTCATAAATGACACGCGGGCCGTGCGAAAACCGCAGGCCCCGCACACTCACCAGGGTACTGGCCGCAACATCGGTCGGAGAGGTGGTCATGCGGTGGCTTGCGAAAGGGCGGGGCAGTTCAGGGTCAACGGGTAAGGCGGTTCGGCGTTGTCATCAACAACCCATGGGATACATCGTTCAGCATTCTAAGCGATGCTCCCGGCGGGTTAGCCCGGCTCATTCAGCCCGAAATCAGCGAGTGCCGGGATAAATGCACCACACCTTGGAGATTCTGCGATGCGTCTGATTGCAAGCTTAACGCCCCTGACTGCCCTGACCCTGTCCAGCATGCTGCTTGCCGGCTGCGCGGGCAATTCACCGCGCAAGCCTGCGGACACGCAGGACAAATCGCGCGATACCAGCTTCTACGAAAACTGCTACGACTTCGAATCGCGTGGCCTGCCGCCGCCTGCGGGCTGTCCGCAACGCCCCACGGGCGCGCGCCGCACCGTCACACCGGTTCCCTCGATGAATCCCGGCGATGCGCTGCCGGACTTGCCGACGCGCGGTGTGCTGGGCGGTCGTTAATGCAGGGCTGAGGTCAGCTTTTTCGCCAGCGCATCGCCGATGCGATCCACGCTGGCGTTTATGCCCAAATCCTTGAGCTGCGTCATGGCCAATCCCGAATAGCCGCAGGGATTGATGCGCGAGAAGGGTTCGAGATCCATATCCACATTCAGTGACAGCCCATGCAGGCTGCGGCCCCGGCGGATGCGCAGGCCAATGGAGCCGACCTTGTGGCGGCGTGCGGCAATGTCCACATACACCCCGGGTGCCTCGCGGTCGATATAAGCACTGATGCCGCAGTCGGCCAGCACTGCCACCATCGCGTTCTCGATGCGGCTCACCAGGCTGCGCGCACCATAACCCTGCCGGGCGATGTCGATGAGCGGATAGATCACCAATTGCCCCGGTCCGTGGTAAGTCACCTGCCCGCCACGGTCGGTTTGCACCACCGGGATGCTGCCCGGCATCAGCAGGTGCTCGGCCTTGCCGGCCTGTCCCTGGGTGAAGACGGGGGGATGCTGCAACACCCATAGCTCATCTGCGGTCGCGTGGTCGCGGGTATCGGTGAAGGCGTGCATGGCGGCCAGGGTGATCGCGTAGTCCACCAACCCCAGCTGCCTGATTCGCAGCGCGCTCACACGCTTATGCAAACCAGAGACGGATGGTGTCCCAGAGACGTTTGAAGAAACCGCCGGCCGGTGTGTCCGCCAACACCACCAAAGGCAGCGTCTTCACCACCTTGCCGTCGATCAGCACGGTCACGTTGCCCACCTGCTGGCCGGCGGTCAGCGGGGCGATCAGGGTGCCATCGACAACCGGGCGCACCTCGGCCTTGTCGGCACTGCCGCGTGGCAGCGAAAGATAGACCGGCGCGAGTGTGCCGACCTGCACTTCTTCATTGACGCCCTTCCACAGTCGCACGCTGCCAGCGGGGGCCTCCTTGCCGAGAAGTTTCACGCTCTCGAAGAAACGGAACCCATAGTTGAGCAGTTCAAGGCTCGCTTCGGCGCGGTAGGTCTTGCTCTTGGTGCCCATCACCGCTGCGAGCAGGCGGTGGTCGTCGCGCTTGGCGGACGACAACAGGCAGTAGCCAGCGGCTTCGGTGTGGCCGGTCTTGATGCCATCGACGCTGCGATCCATCGCCAGCATCATGTTGCGATTGTCCTGCCGGATACCGTTGTAGACGAAGCTGGGCAGGGCAAACCATGCGTAATAGTCCGGGAAGTCGCGGATGAATGCGGCACCCAGCAGCACCAGATCGTGGGCGGTGCTGAAGTGCTCCTCCTCCGGCATTCCCGGCGCATTGGTGAAGTGGGTGTGGCTCATGCCCAGCTTGGCTGCATACTGGTTCATCAGATCGGCAAAAGCCGACTCGCTACCCGCCACATGCTCGGCCAGCGCCACCGAGGCGTCATTGCCGGACTGGGTGATGACGCCGTGCAGCAGGTCTTCCACCTTCACCTTGGAGCCGAGATCGAGAAACATCCGCGATTCGGAGGAATCCTTGCCCTGACGCCAGGCCTTTTCGGAAATCACCGCTTCGTCGGTCAGCTTGATGCGACCTTTCTTAATCTCGTCGAAAACGACGTAGGCCAGCATCACCTTGGTGATTGAAGCCGGACCAACCTTGAGGTCGGGATTGCTGCTCGCCAGCACCTCGCCGCTGTCGAAGTCGTAGAGCAGGTAGCTCGAGGCTTCGAGCGCTGGCGGTTCCGGGATGGCGGCAGCGGCGGAGAGCGAGAACAGGACAGCGAGCACGGCGGCAAAGCGGAGGATCATCGAAAGCTCAGGTCATCAGGAAACGAGCGCCTAGTTTAAGCGACATCAATCCGCGACTGGCATGGCCGTGATTTCTTGCAGCCCCAGCTTGACGCGCGCGGCTTCGAGCTTGGAGAAGGTCTTGAACGGCCCGATGCGCAGGATGCTTTCGTGGCCATCGCCGGAGGGGCTGCCCACCTGCAGGAACTCGGTGTCGCTGAAGCCGAGCTTCGCCAGCCGTTCGCGCAGCGCCAGTGCCTCGATGGGGTCGCTGAAGCGACCCACTTCCAGGTAGCGCGGCTTGCCGATGGCGTCCTCGCTTTCGGCGGCATTCTTGCCATGCTGCGGCGTCAGAGCCTCAATCTGTACCTCGGCGGAGCCTGCATGCAATAGGTCCAGCTTGGCTGCTGCCGCATAGGAGAGGTCGACGATCCGCCCCGGATGAAATGGCCCACGATCATTGATGCGTACCACCACACTGCGGCCATTGCCCTTGCTGGTGACGCGCACATAACTGGGCAGCGGCAGCGTCTTGTGCGCGGCGGTCATCTTGAACATGTCGTAGATCTCGCCATTGGCGGTGCGGCGGCCGTGGAACTTCTTGCCATACCAGCTGGCGCGGCCGCTCTCGCGGAAGCCCTTCGGGATCCTCGGCATGATCGTGTAGCGCTTGCCGAGGGCTTCGTAGGTCTTCGGGTTGCCATGGCGGCTCACCGGTTCGTCGACGACCACGGCATCCGGCAGGTTCTCGATGTCCTTCGGCACTTCGTCGGCACTGGGTGCAAAGTCCGGGTCTGGCGTCGGGCAATTAGCGCAAGTCTTCTGTGGTTCGGCCGGGCGGCGGGGGGCAGAACCAGCGGAAGCGGAAGCGGATTCAGATTCTGCGGTCACCACGCGTGATTGCCCCTGCCGCGCCGAGGCTTCAAGCGGTGCGCGGCTGGCGCATCCGGCCAGCCACAGCATTGCCCACAGCGCGGCCAGCAAAGGCGCTGTCGCTAGGGCTTTCAACGTGGCGAGACCTTTAGCGCCTGTGCGGCCTGCAACTCGGCGGCGAGCTGTGTCACTGCCATCGCGTAGAACACGCGCGGGTTGTAGGTCATCACCGCATAGAAGTTGGGCAGTGCCAGCCAGTACTCGGTGCCAGCAGGGCGCAAGAGCTCGATGAGTCCGGCCGGCGTTTCAGCCGGCATATCCACGCCCGGCGTGACGCCCATCTTGATCCACTCGCCCAGGGTCGCATTGGCCGCCTTGGTGTTGCGCGCCGGTGCACTGGCCTTGAGATCGGCTGCGGTCACCGGCACCAGCAGCGGCTCGCCACGACGCCAGTGCACGGCGGGGCGATCTGGCGGCTGATAGCGGGTGAAGTAATGGGCGATGGAGCCAATCGCATCCGGCATCGACCACAGATCGATGCTGCCATCACCGTCATAGTCGAGCGCCAGCGTGATGTAGTTGCTGGGCATGAACTGCGCGAAACCGACCGCTCCTGCATACGAGCCCTTGATGTCGATGGGTTCGCGCCGGAAGTCGCGGCAGAAGGCAAAGTATGCCGCCAACTCGTTGAAGAAGAACCGGCTGCGGGTTGGGTGCTCGTAGCCCTGCGTGACCAGGGCATCCAACACGCGGTGCTTGCCGGTATACGTGCCGTACTTGGTCTCGACACCCATGATTGCGGCGATGACCACTGGCGGCACCCCGTATTCCGCCTCGGCGCGCTCCAGCCATTTCTGGTGTTCCCGCATCACCCTGAGGCCGTTGTCGATCTGGCTGGGAAACACATGCAGTGCCTTGTAACTGTCCCAGAGCGGCGTGGTGACTTCTTTGTTCTGGCGTTCGGCCTGAACCAGCTGCGGCAGCCGCTCGGCCTGGTCGAGTGCCGCATCTACCTTGGCGAGGTCATCGGCATTGAAGGCGTACTCGCTGATCAGCTTCTGGTGCAGCAATGCCGTCTTGGGGTCTTCCCGGTAGCTCGCAGCCACTGGCAGTGCCAGGCAAACCAGTGCAGCAATCAGGGCCTTCATGAGGTCAGGAGCTTTCGGTGGGTATGGATCGACATCAGCATACCGAAGCCCGCCAGCAGCGTGACCGCCGAGGTGCCGCCATAGGAGAACAAGGGCAGCGGCACACCCACCACCGGCATCAGGCCCATCACCATCCCCATATTGATGAACACATAGATGAAGAAGGTGAGAGACAGCGCGCCCGCCAGCAGCCGCTGGAAACTGTCGTGGCCACGCATGGCAATGAACAGCCCCCGGCCAACGATGGCCACGTAGAGGCAGAGCAGCGCCAGCACACCGATCATGCCGAGCTCTTCCGCCAGCACCGCGAAGATGAAATCGGTGTGCGCCTCGGGCAGAAAGTCCAGCTTCGCCTGGGTGCCATTGAGCAGGCCCTTGCCGAAAGCGCCACCGCTGCCGATGGCAATCTTGCTCTGGGTGATGTGATAGCCGGTGCCGAGCGGATCGCTCTCCGGGTCGAGAAAGGTCAGCACGCGGTTGCGCTGGTAGTCATGCAGGCGGTACCACAGCAGGGGTGCGGCGGCGGCGATGGCAGCCGCCGCACCGACGATCCAGCGCCAGGACAAGCCACCGAGGTACAGCGCAAAACCACCGGCAGCCATGATCAGCAGGCAAGTGCCAAGGTCGGGCTGCACCACCACCAGCGAGGAAGGCAGGCCGATGAGTGCGAGCGTCATCAGCACATCGCGCCAGCCCGGGGGCAATGGTCGGCCATGCAGCCAGGCGGCGACCATCATCGGCATGGCGAGTTTCATCATCTCGCTGGGCTGGAAGCGCAGCACTCCTAAATCCAGCCAGCGTTGCGCGCCCTTGGCATGGTCCCCCAGCACCAGCACCAGGACCAGGAGCACGCAGGCTGCACCGTAAAACCAGGGAGCACCGGCGCGGTAATAGTCGGGTGGTACCTGCGCGAGGGTAATCATCACCACGAAACCCAACACCAGCCGCTGGAACTGCGCGAATACTTCATTGGCCGAACCGCCGGATGCGGAATACAGCACTGCCAGCCCCATGCAACCGACGGCTGCCAACAGACCCACCAGCCAGACATCGATGTGCAGCTTCAGCAGGCGCTCGGACCAGGTGGCGGAGGGAGTGTGCGGAGTGGGTGTCAGCGCGGAGCTCATGGGGCAGGCGGTTCCGGATGTTCGTCGTCGGGCGGTGCCCGCTCGCCGGCATCGCCGGTGCGGGGCGGGGCCACGGCAGGGGCTACGAAGCCAGCCTCCGGATTGGGGGCCTCGACGGCATCGGCGGGACTGTCGCCCGCTGCTGCGGGCTTGGGTGCGCCGGGTGCCTGGGCGGGGATGGTAATCATCGGCGGTGCCACACGCGGTGCCGCCACAGGCGTGCTGGTCGTCCGCTCCTCAGGTGCGACATAGCCATCGAACTCGGTGCTGTCCTCGCCGGAGGCGGCATCCAGCGTGGCGGGCAGGGTGACGGTGGCGTAAATCACCTTGCCCAGCAGGTACTGATCCATCACCTGGCGCGCCACCGGTGCGGCCACGCTGCCGCCGTGGCCGGCGTGCTCGGCCAGCACCGCAATGGCGATGCGCGGCTTGTCGATGGGTGCAAAAGCCATGAACCAGGCGTGGTCGCGCAGATGCTTAGGCGTGGAGTCGAGCGTCGGCACGTCGTCCTCGGTCTGCGACAAGCCCGCCACTTGCGCGGTGCCAGTCTTGCCGGCGATACGGTATGGCGCGTCCCTGCCGACGCGGTAGGCGGTGCCGCCCGGCTCGTGCATCACCGACTCCATGGTACTGATGACCGATTCGAAATCCTTGGGCCGCTCGCCATCGAAAGGGGGCAGCGGCGTCGGCGTGACGCCAGTGACGGTGCCGGTGATCGGATCTTCGTAGGCATGCACCATGTGCGGCTCGAAGCCGCCACCGCGCATGGCGAGCCTGGCGGTGGCCTGCGCCATCTGCAGGGGCGTGACCTGCCAGTAGCCCTGGCCGATGCCGATGTTGAGGGTCTCGCCGGGGAACCAGGTCTCCTTGCGGGCGCGGGTTTTCCACTCCCGCGAGGGCAGCAGGCCGTTGCGCTCATGCGGGATGTCGATACCGGTGGCGCGGCCGAAGCCGAAGTTTCCGAGTGCCTTGTTGATGCGGTCGATGCCCAGGCCCTGCGCCAGCTGGTAAAAAAACACGTCGCAGGAGCGTGCCATGGCACTGCGCATGTCCACCGTGCCGTGACCGCTGCGCTTGTGGCAGCGGTACTTGCGGGTGGTGTTGGGCAGGTAGTAGGTGCCGCTGCAGAACGCATGGGTATCCATGCCCGCCTCGTCGAAGGCCAGCCCGGCAAAGCTCATGAACGGCTTGATGGTGGAACCGGGTGGATAGGTGCCTTGCAGCGCGCGGTTGTAGAGCGGCCGCCCCGGATCGTTGAGCAGCTCGCGGTACTGGCGGTTGCTGATGCCACCGACGAAGGGTTCGGGGTCGAAGCCCGGCTTGCTGACCAGTGCCAGCACCTCGCCGGTCTGAGGGTCAATGGCAGCCACGGCGCCATCGAGATCACCAAGCGCGGCTTCGGCGACCTGCTGCAACTTGGCATCCAGCGTGAGATACAGGTTGCGGCCGGGTGCGCCGGGGCGTTGCTCCAGTTCGCGCAGGGGTCTTCCCGCCGCATTGGCCTCGACGATGCGCGCGCCGGGGGTACCGCGCAGCTCCTCCTCGTGGCTCTTTTCGATGCCGAGCTTGCCGATCAGGTTGATACCCTGGTACTGGCGCTCGTCAAGCTTGGAGAACTCCGCTTCGCTGATGCCCCCGACATAGCCGATGAGGTGGCTCGCTTCGGCACCGAGCGGATAGGTGCGGGAGAGACCGGCCTGAATGTCCACCCCCTTGAAGGCGAAGCGGTTGATCTCGAAGGCCGCGACCTCGGCTGGTGTGAGATTGGTTTTCAGCGCCACACCCCGATAGCGCGGGGTCTTGCGGGCGCGATCCTTGAAGCGGGCGAGATCGCCAGGGGTGAGGTTCATCACCGGAGCCAGGGTCGCGAGCAGGGCGTCTAGATTGTCCACCTGGTCACGGGTGACTTCGAGGTCGAACGAGGGACGGTTCTGCGCCAACAGAGTGCCGTTGCGGTCGTAGATCAGCCCGCGCACCGGCGGCATGGCAACCACGCGCATGCGGTTGTCGTCGGCGCGCGTGCTGAAATATTCATGCTGCAGCAGCTGCAAGTCGCCGAGGCGTGCGATCAGCAGGCAGACCATCAGCAGGCAGAGCAGGGTTGCCATGACGATGCGGCGGGTGAAGCTGCGCTTTTCCTCGTAGAGGTCTTTCAGCGCGTCGAAGCTGTCGAGCACCATAGCGGGCTCACATCGACACGCGCTTGCCGCGCAGTGCGTCGAGCGTGAGATTGACCAGCGGCCAGCACAGCATCGAGGTGACCACCGGCAGGAAACGGCCCAACAGCTGCGAAGGGTGCTTGGCCATGCCATCGAACACGAACATCATCACCGCGTACAGCGCCCAGGCCGGTACCAGCAGCAACGTCACCTGCCAGAGCGGATACAGCCCCAGCTCGGCACGCAGGCGGATCAGGGTATAGACCAGTAGCGTCAGGCCGATGACGTGCTGCCCCAGCGGGGCGTCGTAGAGCGTGTCGCAAGCGATGCCGGCCAGCAGTGCGGCACCGATCACCGAGACATTGGGGCCATACAGCGCCCAGTAACCCAGCACCATCACCAGCCACAACGGCCGCGCCGCCGACAGTGCGGGCGGCAGCGGCAGGAATTGCAGGCACAGCGCCATCAGCATGCTGAACATGAAAAGCCCGCCGGGGCCACGGATCATCATGGCGCGGGTGGCTCAGCCGGTGCGGCGGGACTGGTGCTTTCGGGCGGCAAGCGTGGTGGCACGGTTGTAATCGCTTGTGGTGCCGGTGCGAGCTTGGGCTTGGCTGGCTTCGCAGTCCTGGGTTTGATCGCTGCGGCGGCTGATGCGGATGTCGCGGCGGGCTTGGCGATATCGCTGCCATACCGTAGCGGCGGCAGTGGTGGTGGTTCTGTGCCATTGGTGGCCAGAGGTAGCGAAGGCGTGGGCCGTGACGCTGGCGCCATCGCAGCGGCCGCCTGTGCTGCCTGTGTGGCAGTGCCTGCGGCAGCATCTTCATCAACCGCCGCCGTCGGGGCGCTGCTCCACACCAGCAGAGTCTGTCGCCCCTGGTTGAGGCGGGCGCTGGGGTAGGCGCTGGCCTCCATGAAGTGCTCGCCGGTGGTGCGACGGATGTCGAAGATCTCGCCCACCGGGTAGCCAGCCGGAAAACGGCCGCCCAATCCCGAAGACACCAGGAGATCGCCCACCTTCACATCGGCATTGCCGGGCAGAAAGGGCAGTGTCAGTACCCGGCCATCGCCACCGCCACGCGCCGAGGTTTGCAGGCCGGTGCGGTTGATCTCCACCGGGATGCCGTGGCTGGGGTCGGTCACCAGGATCGCCATCGACGAGGTGGGGTTGACCCGGATCACCTGTCCCATGACGCCATAGGCATCGACGATGGCCTGGCCGAAATAGACGCCGTCGGCAGCACCCTTGTTAAGGGTGATCTGGTGGCGGTACGGCGACTGTGCGGTAGCGATGATCTCGGCGATCAGCACTTTCTGGTCGAGCGCGCTGGAGCTGGCCATCAGCTGGCGGATGCGGCGGTTTTCGGCCTCCAGCGCATCGAGTTTCAGGAGCCGCGCTTGTGCAGCCAGCTGCGAGGTACGCAACTGCCTGTTCTCGCTCAGCAGTTCACGGTAGTTCTTGAGTTCGCCACCGGCCTCGACGAGATCCCCCGGCATGTTGCCGACCCAGTGCAGTGGCTGCAGAACCCAGTCGATGGAGCCGCGAATGGCGGCGAGGATGGGCAGTCCGCGCTGGTCGGCAAACCAGACCCCCAGAGCGAGCACGATGACCAGCAAAGCCCGCGCACCCACGCCAGGGCCGCGCGGGAAGAGGGGAGAGCTGGTGCGGCGACGGGCCATCAGTAAGCGGGCCTGAAAATGTGGAGTGAGCGGTGTGAGCGAAGTGGCTCAGTCCACATGGCTTCAATCAATATTGAACTTGTCGCCCTGCTGGTCAAGCATGTCGAGCATCATGCCGCCGCCGCGTGCGACACAGGTCAGCGGATCGTCGGCGATGATCACCGGCAGGCCGGTTTCCTCGCTGATGAGCTTGTCGAGATCGCGCAGCAGCGCGCCACCGCCGGTGAGTACGATGCCGCGTTCGGCGACGTCGCTGCCGAGTTCCGGCGGCGTGCGTTCCAGCGCCTGCTTGACGGCCTTGACGATGCCGGCGAGCGGCTCCTGAAGTGCATCGAGCACTTCATTCGAGTTCATCGTGAAGTTGCGTGGCACGCCAGCGGCGAGGTGGCGGCCGACCACATCGATCTCATGCACCTCGTGGCTGGGGAACGCCGTGCCGATTTCCTGCTTGATGCGCTCGGCGGTGGCCTCGCCGATCAGCATGTTGTACTGGCGGCGCACATAGCTGACGATGGCCTCGTCGAACTTGTCGCCACCGATGCGCACGGACTCGGCGTAGACGATGCCGTCGAGCGAGATCACCGCGACCTCGCTGGTGCCGCCACCGATGTCCACCACCATCGAGCCACGGGCTTCGCTGATCGGGATGCCGGCGCCGAGCGCTGCAGCAATGGGCTCTTCAATCACATAGACCTTGCGCGCGCCCGCGTTTTCAACCGACTCGCGGATCGCGCGGCGCTCCACCTGGGTGGAACCGTAGGGCACACAAACGACCACGCGGGTCATCGGCCGCATCATGTGGCGGCCTTTCTGCACCTTGCGGATGAAGTGCTGCAACATCTTTTCGGTGACGGTGTAGTCGGCGATCACGCCATCGCGCAGCGGGCGGATGGTGGTGATGTTGCTGGGCGTGCGGCCCAGCATGCGCTTGGCGTCGATGCCGACGGCTTCGATTTTCTTCGCGCCGCGCGAGTCGAGGCGGATGGCAACGACTGACGGTTCGTTGAGCACGATGCCTTCGTCACGGACGTAAACAAGGGTGTTGGCGGTGCCAAGGTCAATCGAGAGATCGTTGACGAACAGGCGGCTGATGGCTTCTAGCATCGACTTAAAAAATCCGTTTGAGTGCAGCGGCGCGGTTGGAAAAGCACAAGCCAAGTCGTGTCGGCATTCAGCTGTTCTATGTGCAGCCAAGCGCTGCACCGACTAAGATTGTGCAGCGCACATCTTACGTCATTTCAGCCGCAATCTCCCCCCAATATGAGCCTTACACCCGAACAGGTGCAGCAGGTCGCGCACCTCGCGCGACTTGAACTAAAGCCTGAAAAAACCACGCTTTACGCCCAGCAGCTCTCCAATATCCTGGCCATGGTCGATCAGCTCACCGCTGTGGATACCGCCGGTGTGATGCCGATGGCCCACCCTTTGGAGCTGACCCAGCGCCTGCGCGCCGACGTGGTGAGCGAGCCGAATCGCCGTGAGGCCTACCAGGCGCATGCGCCGGCAGTGGACGCCGGTCTGTTTCTGGTGCCGAAGGTGATTGAATGAGCACGCCGACACGGTGTTTGCCCGAAGGGCAAGGGGTGCGGGACGCGTGCGTCTGTTCACGGGGCAGGGTGATCTCTAATTTCCAGGCGGAGGCTTGCCCGTGAACCTGCATCAGTTATCCCTGACGGCCATGGCTGAAGGGCTTGCCGCCAGGAAATTCTCCTCCCGTGAGCTGACCCAGCACTATCTGGATCGCATCGCCCAATACGACAAGCAGCTCAACAGCTACGTCACACTCACCGCGCACGCCGCCCTCGATGCGGCCGACGTGGCCGACACGCGCCGCACCAAGGGCGAGGTGGGCGGTCTGCTGGCGGGCATTCCCATCGCGCAAAAGGACATCTTCTGCACCGAAGGTGTACGCACCGCCTGCGGCAGCAAGATGCTCGACCGCTTCGTCGCCCCCTACAGCGCCACGATCATCGACAAGCTGCACCGCGACGCCGGCATGGTGATGCTGGGCAAGCTCAACATGGATGAGTTCGCGATGGGTTCGTCCAACGAGACGAGCTTCTATGGCCCGGTGAAGAACCCTTGGGATGTGACCCGCGTTCCTGGTGGTTCTTCGGGCGGTTCGGTAGCCGCAGTGGCAGCCGGTCTCGCTCCGGTTGCCACCGCCACCGACACCGGTGGCTCCATCCGCCAGCCTGCGGCCTTCACCAATCTCACCGGCATCAAGCCGACCTATGGCCGCGTGTCGCGCTACGGGATGATCGCGTTCGCCAGCTCGCTCGATCAGGCTGGGGTTGTCGCGCGCTCAACCGAAGACGCGGCCTTGATCCTGCAAGCCATGTCCGGCTTCGATCCGCTCGACTCGACCAGCATCGAGCGGCCTGTCGATGACCTCGTGGGTGGTTTGGGCAAGTCGATCAAGGGTCTGAAGATCGGCCTGCCGAAGGAATACTTTGCCGATGGCATGTCCGCTGGCGTGCGCAGCTGCGTTGAAGCTGCGATTGCGCAGCTGAAGGCACTCGGCGCCGTAGTGAGCGAGATCAGCCTGCCCAACGCGCCGCTGTCGGTGCCGACCTATTACGTCGTGGCACCCGCCGAGGCCAGCAGCAACCTCGCGCGCATGGATGGCGTGCGCTTTGGCCACCGCAGCCAAGAAGCCAGGAACCTCGAAGAGCTGTACAAGAAATCGCGTGGCGAAGGCTTTGGGCCTGAGGTGCAGCGCAGAATCATGATCGGCACCTATGTGCTGAGCCACGGCTACTACGATGCGTATTATCTGCAAGCCCAGAAGGTGCGAAATCTCATCTATCAGGACTTCAAGCGCGCCTACGAGGCGGTCGATGTGATCCTCGCCCCCACGACCACCGACGTCGCCTTCAAGTTCGGCGACAAGTCCGATGATCCGGTGGCGATGTATCTCAACGACATCTACACCATCGCTGCGAATCTCGCGGGCATTCCGGCGATGAGCCTGCCCTGCGGCTTCAGCGACGGGCTGCCGGTGGGCTTTCAGCTGATGGGCAATTACTTCGACGAAGCGCGGCTGCTCAATGTGGCACACCAGTATCAACAAGCGACGGACTTCCACAACCAGTCGCCGAAGGAGTTCTTGTAATGGCACTGCCCGCATGGGAGGTCGTGATCGGCCTCGAAGTCCACTGCCAGCTAATGACGCAGACCAAGATTTTCTCCGGTGCGGCGACAGCCTACGGTGCTGAGCCCAACACGCAGGCCGATGCCGTGACGCTGGGCCTGCCCGGCGTGCTACCGGTGCTCAACCAGCAGGCGGTGAAGATGGCGGTGAAGTTTGGGCTGGCGGTGGATGCCAAGATCGCCGAGCGTTGCGTATTCGCGCGCAAGCACTATTTCTATCCCGATCTGCCCAAGGGCTACCAGATCAGCCAGTACGAGCTGCCCATCGTCGAGCACGGCCATCTTGATATCGAAGTCGACGGCAAGGTGAA
Source organism: Nevskiaceae bacterium (assembly GCA_021731445.1). GTDB lineage: Bacteria > Pseudomonadota > Gammaproteobacteria > Nevskiales > Nevskiaceae > Stagnimonas. Next base: position 81,246 of record JAKFXK010000029.1, read on the forward strand.
GCGCATCGGCATCACCCGCGCGCATCTGGAAGAAGACGCCGGAAAGTCGCTGCATGAGGCCTATCCCGGCATGACTGGCATCGACCTTAACCGTGCCGGCACGCCGCTGATCGAGATCGTCAGCGAGCCGGACATCCGCAGCGCCGCCGAGGCAGTGGCATATCTGAAAAAGATGCACGCCATCGTGGTTTCGCTCGGCGTCTGCGACGGCAACATGCAGGAAGGTTCCTTCCGCTGTGATGCGAATGTGAGCGTGCGGCGCGGCCCCGATGCGCCTTTCGGCACCCGCACCGAAACCAAGAACATCAACAGTTTCCGCTACGTGCAGCAGGCCATCGACTTCGAGATCGCGCGGCAGATCGAGGTGCTGGAAGCCGGGGGCACCATCTACCAGGAAACGCGCCTGTTCAACCCGGATACGGGCGAGACGCGTGCAATGCGGCTGAAGGAAAACGCCAACGACTACCGTTACTTCCCCGATCCCGACCTGCTGCCGGTGATCGTCACGGCTGAGGACATTGCCGCCATCAAGGCCGACATGCCGGAGCTGCCGACGGCAAAGAAGGTGCGCTTCGAGTCGCAGTATGGCCTGTCGCCCTACGACGCCAATCTGCTCACCGGCGAAACCGCGCTGGCGCTCTACTTCGAGGACGTGGTGAAGACCAGCGGTGCCGAAGCCAAGCTCTGCTCGAACTGGGTCACTGGCAATTTGCTCGCCGCACTCAACAAGTCCGGTAAGGGCATTGAGGACACTCCCATCAGCGCCGTGCAGCTCGCCGGCCTCGTCGCACGCATCGCCGACAAGACCATCAGCGGCAACATCGGCAAGGATGTGTTCGAGGCCATGCTCAATGGTGAGGGCTCGGCCGACGAGATCATCAAGGCCAAGGGCCTGATGCAGATCACCGACGCGGGCGCGATCATCAAGGCCATCGAAGAGATCATGGCCAAGAATCCGGGCCAACTTGCCGAATACCGCAGCGGCAAGGACAAGCTGTTTGGCTTCTTCGTTGGGCAGACCATGAAGGCCACGGGCGGCAAGGCCAACCCCGACGCGCTCAACCGTTTGCTCAAAGAGAAACTGGCTGGCTAAAAAAACACTGTCATTCCCGCGCAAGCGGGAATCCAGTTGTCAGTCTGCGCACCGCTGGATAGGAAACTGGATTCCCGCCTGCGCGGGAATGACAAGAAAAAAGATGGCAAATCACCTCACACCCTTTTTGATCGAAAACCGTGGCGTGCGCGGCTTCGCGGTCGAGATCACCGAAGGCATTCCAGAGCTGCTCGGCTGGCGCGAGTATTCGCCGGACATGCTCCGTCTGCTAGGCCACGCGCTGGCGGCCACGCCCTTGCTGGCAGCGGACATCGGCGAGGGCGCGCGCTTCAACCTGCAATTCCAGGGCGCTGACGGCCAGCCTTTGAAGATGCTGGTCGCCCAAGTTGACCAGCAGATGCGGCTGCGTGGCATGGCCAAATGCGATGCCGGCACCGACGGCGATTTCCAGAAGCTCATGACCAGAGGCACCCTGGCCTGCATGCTGGAGCCAAAAGCGGGCGGGGCGGATCGCTATCAGGCGCTGGTCGAGATTCTCGGCGAGAACCTCTCCGAGGCGCTGGAAATCTACTTCGCCCAGTCAGAGCAGCTCCGCACGCGCATCTGCCTCGGTGCCTCGCCGACCAAGTTCGCCGGCCTGATGGTGCAGCGTCTGCCCGAAGGTTGCGCGGACGACGACTGGGTGCATGTCTACCATCTGTTCCAGACGCTGCAAGAGCCGGAGCTGTTGGCGGTGGACGCCGAGACCTTGTTGAGAAGGCTGTTCATCGAGGACACCGTGCGCGTGTTCCCGTCGCGCTCCATCGCGTTGCAATGCCAGTGCAGTCACGCGCAAATTTCCGCCATGTTGCTGGGCTTGGGCGAAGAGGAATTGCGTCCCGTGCTCGTGGAGCAAGGCCGCATCGATGTCACCTGCGAGTTCTGCGGCAAGAGTTATGGCTATCGCGAAGTCGAAGTGCGCGAGCTGTTCAATGCTGCCAAGGCCAGTGCCGAGGCGGGGCGCACGCTGCAATGATCCTGCCGCGCTATCGCGTGGACGCCTCCCGCATCGCGGGCGCAGGCAAGGGGTTGTTTGCGGATGAGGCCATCGCCAAAGGGCGCGTCATCATCGCCCCCGACAAGGTTCACACTGTCTGGCCCGAATCAAAGCTGCGTAGTTATGCGCGTGATTCCATCGAGGTGGAGTCGAGCGTGCGCTGGTTCGAGGACCAATTTTCATTGACGCCGGAGTGGAGTGACGAGTGCTTCGTCAACCACAGTTTTGCGCCGAACGCACTCTGGCATCTCGGCTTCATCTTTGCCCTGCGCGACATCGCGGCGGGCGAAGAAGTGCTGATGGATTATCGCCATGTCATCGGTAGCGGCGAAGTGATGCCGTTCGAGGATGCAGAGACCGGCCGCGAGATCGTCGGACTGCCCTGGCCTGAGGCACTACAAGATACTGCACGGCAACTCGTCGCCATCCTGGGCCCAATGCCATGATCCTGATCCCCCATTACGTCGCCAGCAGTGCCATCTCCGGCGCTGGCCTGTTCGCCGCCGTGGACATCCAGCCGGGCGAAAAAATCTACCAGCTCGATTACCGCTTTCTGCTGGTGCTCTGCGATGCCGAGATTGCCGCCATGCCGCCTGCGGCGCGTGCGGCAACGGCCAAGTATTCGTATCGCGGCAGGGGCGCGGATCGCCTGCAGGGTGCCGTGTATTACTGCGCCGACGATTCGCGTTTCATGAATCACGCCGACGACCCCAACACCTCGGCGCTGGACAATGGGGAGGTGTACGTGGCTGCACGCTTCATCCCCGCAAACACGGAAATCACCTGTGACTACAGCGAGTTCTGCGATCCTGCGGACCTCTGCTTCGACTTTGGCTGATGCCACAAAAAAGCCGACTCGCGTCGGCTTTTTTGTGGGTGAACTCAAACGCTCAGCGCATGCACGCGACCACCTGGAAACGCCAGTCGCCAGATTGTCCAGGTCGTCGTGCCGAACTGCCGGGTCAGCGAGCCAGTGTTATAGGGCAGGCGATAGCGTGCGGCCATCGCCTTCACGCGCGGAGCAACTTCCGGGTAGCGGTTGCTCGGCATGTCCGGGAACAGGTGGTGCTCGATCTGATGGCTCAAGTTGCCGCTGAGGATATGGAAGAGCTTGCCGCCGCCGATGTTGCAGCTGCCGAGCAGTTGGCGCACATACCAGCGCGCGCGGGTTTCGCCTTCGACGTCCTGCTTGGTGAAATGCTGCACGCCGGTCGGGAAATGCCCGCAGAAAATGATGACGTTCGACCAGACGTTGCGCATCAGGTTGGCAATGGCATTGGCACCAGCGATCCAGAGGAAGGCGAGCAGGGCGATGTGGCCAGCGTCCACGTCGAGTGCGAGCGAGAACGGCACGGTGATAACGGCACCGAGCGCAGGCCAGAGCACATAGTCCTTGAGCAACTGGCGTGCAGCCTTCTGCGCGATGCCGCGCAGCAGGTGCTTGACCGAGGCGATGGACTTTTCGCCCGAGAGCAGCTTGTCCGGCTCGACGTCGTGCACCGCCACGCCCCACTGGAACCAGATATTGAGGAAGAAGTTGGTGACGGGCTGGATCAGGTACTTCGGCTTCCAGCGTTGTTGCGGCGTCACGCGCAGCACGCCATAGCCGATATCCGGATCCTTGCCGAAGACATTGGTCCAGGTGTGGTGCACGACGTTGTGGCTGTGCTTCCACTGGTCCGACGGGCAGACGTTATCCCACTCCCAGGTGTTGCTCTGGATGTTTGGGTCGCGCATCCAGTCCCACTGCGCGTGCATCACGTTGTGGCCGATTTCCATGTTCTCGAGAATCTTGGCGATGCCGAGCATGGCCGCACCCAGCCCCAGCACGGCGATGAACTGCGGCCAGCCGGCGTAGGGCAGTGCGCTTGCGGGCAACAGCAGCAAGCTCAAAAACATCACGATGCGCCCGCCGAATGCGAGGCTGCGCTGCCAGCGGATGATCTTGAGGATGTAGGCGCGGTCGGCAGCACCACGCGAGTCCATCACCTCGTTGCGGATGGCGTCCATCTCGCGGCCGAACTCTTCGATCTCGGCGTTGGAAAGATGCGTGGGCATGCCCATGAGTGTTCTCCTGAAAATGGAAAGGTCAGACTTCGAGTTCGGCATCGCCCGCCGCAGCGCAGACGCAGATCTGCACGATGGCGCCGGGTTCGTTGAGCAGGGCATTGGTGCGCAGGTCGCGCACGCAGCCGGCCGTGAGCTTGGCGTCGCAGCCGTGGCAAATGCCCATGCGGCAGCCATGCGGCGGGTTGAGGCCCTGGTCTTCGGCGAGGCGCAGCAGGTTGATGACGCCATCGCTGGCAGCAGTCACGCCACTGGCGGTGAAGCGCACGGTGCCGGCGGTGACTTCCTTCGGCGCTGCGGCCACTTGTGCACGGAAGCGCTCAGTGCGCAGCTGGCGGGCGACGCCCGCCTGGTGCCAATGTGCCTCGACGGTATCGAGCAGGCCTTGCGGCCCGCAGGCCCAGGTATCGCGCGTGCCCCAGTCAGGGCAGAGGCTGTTGAGAATCTCGGGGTTGAAGTGGCGCTTCTGCGAGGCGGTTTCACCGGGCTCGCGGGTGTAGATGAGGTGCAGCTGGTAGCGCGGATGCTTCGCGGCGAGTGCTTGCAGCTCCTGCCCGAAAATCACGTCGTAGGTATGCGGCGCGTAGTGGATGTGGGTGACGTGCGGCAGGCGCTCTTGTGCCACCATGCTGCGCAGCATCGACATGATCGGCGTGATGCCGCTGCCGGCGCTGATGAACAGCGGCTCGACCGGGTTCGCATCCGGCAGGTAGAAGTCACCCTGCGGCACGCCGATGGGCAGGTAGTCGCCGGGCTTGATGTTGCGTACCAGATGGTGCGACATGCGCCCGCCGCCGATGGCCTTCACGGTGATCGTAAAGGTTTCATCTTCGCTCTCTGGCGCAGAACTGATCGAGTACGTGCGGGTGTAATGCATCCCGCCAATCGGCACGCCGACACGCAGGTGCTGACCCGGACGATGGCTGCGCCAGTTGCGTCCCGGTTTGAGCGTGATGGTACGGGCATCGGCGGTCTCATCCCACACACTGACGACTTTCGCTTGCAGCGCGTGGGTGGTCCAGAGCGGGTTCACCAGCTCCAGGTAATGCGAGGTGCGGAGTGGGTAGGCGAAAGCATCGGTGAGGGCAGTGAAGCGGCTCAGCAGTGTGCGTGGGCCCGCTTGAGATTGTGGCTGCATGGTGTCTCCTCCATGTGGCTGGTGCTGCTTGTTTTTATATCTGGACTATGCACCTGTTGCAGTGCGGAGTCATTGCTGTACTGCGGTGGCCTCAGGCCATCGCAGCCGCAAAAGTGCGCTTCAAATCCTGCTTGGTGGGCAAGCCCAGCTTCACCACGCGCTTGAGCGTGGTGCCGAACTGGCGGGCCAGCGAGGCGCTGTTGTAGGGCAGGCCGTACTTGGCGCAGATCTTCTGCACTTCCTTCGAGAGCGCCGGGTAGCGATTACTTGGCAGGTCGGGGAACAAATGGTGCTCGATCTGGAAGCTCAGGTGACCGCTGGCCAAATGCAGCGCCTTGCCACCCTTAATGTTGGCGCTGCCGAGCAACTGGCGCAGATACCACTGGCCGCGCGATTCGTTTTTCACGCTCTCGGCCGTGAACTGCTCCACCCCATCGGGGAAATGGCCGCAGAAGATGATCATGTAGGTCCACAGATTGCGCGTCAGGTTGGCACCGATGTTCGCCGCCAGCACGGGTGCGAAGAAGGGACCGGCGAGGGCCGGGAACAGCACGTAATCCTTCAGCGATTGCTTCTTGACCTTGTTCCAGACCGCCTTCAGCTTGGCCTTGTTGGCCGGCGAGAGCTTGCGCAGGCCCTTGAGGCTGCGCACTTCGGCGATGCCGGTGTCGTGCACGCCGACGCCGTACTGGAAGAAGGTCGCCAGCAGCGCATTGTTGAGCGGGTTCAAGAGGTGGCGCGGCTGCCAGGGCTCCTGCTCCGTCATGCGCAGGATGCCGTAGCCGACGTCCTTGTCCATGCCGACGACATTGGTCCAGGTGTGGTGCTCGACGTTGTGGCTGTGCTTCCACTGGTCGGCAGGTGCGGCGGTATCCCAATCCCACTTGCTGCTGTGGATCACCGGGTCGCGCATCCAGTCCCACTGGCCGTGCATGATGTTGTGGCCGACCTCCATGTTGTCGAGGATCTTCGCTGCACCCAGCGTCAGGCTACCCACCACGAGCGCGGGCGGGAAGACGATGCCGGCGTAAATGGTGGCGCGGCCGGCGACTTCCAGCTTGCGCTGCAGGGCGATGATCCTGCGGATGTAGGCGGCATCGGCTGCGCCGCGCGAGGCCAGCACGCCTTCACGCAGGGCGTCGAGTTCGCGGCCGAAGGCATCGGCCTGCTCCTTGGTGAGGCGCGGCGCCTTGGGCATGGCCTTCTTCGCTTTCGCGTAGATCGCGGCGTTCTCGCCCTTGAGGTTCTTGAGGCTGGTACGGGTCGCAGTCATGGTCGTGCTCAGGTCATTAAAAGTTAGAGTTCGATCTGCACGGCGCCGACGGGCGCACAGACGCAGATCTGGATGAGGTCGCCTTCGTCGGCATGGATGCGGCCATCGCGCAGGTCGCGCACTTCGCCGCAGACGAGCTTCGCAGTGCAGCCGTGGCAGATGCCCATGCGGCAACCGTGGGCGGGTGTCAGGCCGGCGCGCTCTGCGGTTTCGAGAATCGACTCGTTGCCTTCACGCGCCGCCTGCCGGCTGCTGGCGGTGAATGCGAGCGTGCCTTTGACGTCGTCGTTGGCCGCCGCGCGCAAGGCGGGGCGGAAGCGTTCGATGGTGAGCTGATCGCGCAAGCCCTGCACCGACCACTGCGTTTCGATCGCGTCGAGCATCGCAGAGGGGCCGCAGGCCCAGACGCGACGCGCTTTCCAGTCTGGGCAGGCGGTCTTGAGATGCGCGGCGGTGAAATGACCTGAAAGTGCGGCATCGCCAGCCACACGGGTGTGCACGAAGCGCACGCTGAGCGCGGGGTGCGCGGCAACCATCGCCAGCAGCTCGTCGCGGAAGATCGTGTCGCTGGGCGAGGGCGTGTAGTAGAGCAGGGTGGACTGAGGCATCGCATTGCGCGCGGCGGCAGAGCGCAGCAGGCTCATCACCGGCGTGATGCCGCTGCCAGCGGCGATGAACAGTGCAGAGTCATTCATCGCATAAGGCATGGTGAAGTCACCATCCGCAGCTGCAAGGTCGATCACCGTCCCCACGGTCAACTCGCGCACCAGGAAGCTCGACACGCGACCACCATCGACTGCCTTCACCGTGATGCTGATGCGGCGCTGGGCATCATTCTCTGCACGCTCCGGCTCTGACGAGAGGCTGTAGCAGCGGGTGTGCCGCACGCCGTCGATGCTCACACCGATGCGGACGTACTGTCCGGCGCGATGCCCAGCCCAACGCACACCCGGCTGCAGGGTGATTGTCGCGCTGTCGACGGTCTCAGCCACGATGGCCTCGACACGGGCGTGCAGGGTCTGCACCGTCCACAGCGGATTGACCAGGCTGATGAAGTCATCCGGGATGAAGGGCGTGGTCAGTTTGGCGGCGAAACGGCTCAGCGAGGCTGTGCTGCTCATGGCTTGCTTCCGGTCGTTAGTGAACATGTGTGCACTATAAACTGGATTTTCAACAAGTCAACAATCGTTTACTGAGTTAATAAAATAGCATCAAGATCAATGGCTAATTCATGTAGCGTAAATGCACAGCAGCCATCCAGATGTTCCGATTGCTCAAAACGCTGGGGTTACAATGCGCCATGCGATTGAAGCGAAGCCTGTCTTCCGAACCCTCTGATTCGACTCCTGCCAGCCCCGGCACGGGCGTGCGTGACGAGCGCAAGCAGCGCACGCGCAAGGCCCTGCTTGATGCAGCCCTCACTCTGCTGGATGGCGAGCGCAGCTTTTCGTCGCTGTCGCTGCGTGAGGTGGCCAAGGTGGCGGGGGTGGTGCCGGCCGCGTTCTACCGGCACTTCACCGGCATGGACGAGCTGGGCATGTCGCTCGTGGATGACAGCTTTCGCACCCTGCACGAGATGATGCGGGTGGCGCGCTCGGCACCCTTGCCGCCTGCCAATCTCATTGCGCGTTCGGTCGAAACCTTTCTGCGCTACGCGCAGGCGCACCGCCTGCACTTCCAGTTCATCGCCAAGGAGCGCGTCAGTGGTTCGTCGTCGGTGCGTCTCGCCATCCGCAAGGAACTGCGGCTATGGACCAGCGAGCTGGCAGCCGATCTCGTCGCCTTTCCCAAGCTCAAGGGCTTCAATGGCGATGACCTCAGGATGATGGCGGGTCTGGTGGTCAACGCCATGATGAGTGCGACCGAGCTGATCCTCGACGCCGACCTCAACGATGCCGCCGAGTTGGGCCGCATCCATCAACTGGCGCAGAAGCAGCTGATGCTGATCTTCCTGGGGGCGGCGCAGTGGAAGAGCAAGCCTGTGCAGTGAACGGCCTGACGGGCCTGTTCAGCGCGTGCTGGGCAGTTTTTCCCGCAACTGCTTGAACTCGGAACCTGCCTTCCAAGCTGGCCATGGGCTATCACCGGACAGTCGCGTACCGACATCGAACAACAGCTGCAGGTCGAGCGCTGCGCCGGAGAGATCCCAGTCCGCTTTCATTTCGTCCGAGGGCTTGTGGTAGTCGTTGGCGGTGTACGCCGCGCGCCTGGTCTTGCCCCAGTCCTGCGGTTTGCCGAGGAACATCTGGCCACTGGTGGCGTAGAGCCCCGGCACGCCGACCTTGGCGAACTCGAACTGGTCTGAACGGTAGAAGCCGCCGCGTTCCGGGGTCTTGTCGGCCACGACGATGCGGTTCTGGGTCTTGGCAGACTCGATCAGCACATCTTCCAGCGTGTTCTGGCCGAAGCCCACCACCTGGATATCCTGCGTCGGCCCCCAGGGGTTGAGCGCATCCATGTTGATGTTGGCGAGCGTGTCCGCCAGCGGATAGAGCGGCTGGGTGGCATAGGCGCGGGAGCCGAGCAGGCCCTGCTCCTCGGCGGTGACCGCCAGGAACAGCAGGGAGCGCTTCGGCGCCGGCAGGCTCTTGAAAGCCTTTGCGATCGCCAGCAGCCCCGCGACGCCAGTAGCGTTGTCGACGGCGCCGTTGAATATCTGGTCGCCCTCGATAGTGCGGTCACGGCCCAGATGATCCCAGTGCGCGGTGTAGACGATGTGCTGGTTGCCCAGCAGCGGATCATTGCCGGCGATACGGGCGACCACATTGCGTGACTCCACCGTGCGCAGGGTGTTGCGGATGCGCGCGGTGGCAGTGGCATCGAGCTCGACAGGCGTAAAGCGTTGGCTGATCGCAGCCGCTTTCAGCGCATCGAAATCCTGGCCGGCGGCAGCAAACAGCGCGCGGGTTTTATCGACGGTCATCCAGCCCTGCACAGGCACCCGCTTGAGGTTGCGGTGATCGGCGTCCAGCTCGAAGCGCTCGGTGCCGCCCCAGGAGTTGCGCACGACCTCCCAGGGGTAGGCCGCAGGTTCTGTCTCGTGGACGATCAGCACAGCCGCGGCACCGAGCTTGCTGGCAATGTCGTACTTGTAGGTCCAGCGTCCGTAGTAGGTCATGCCCTTGCCGGCGAACATCGCGGCATCGAGCTGTGCCGGGTCGCGGGCATCGGATACCGGTGGGTCGTTGATGAGCATCACCAAGGTTTTGCCGCGTACATCCATGCCCTTGTAGTCATCCCAGCCATATTCCGGCGCCTGCACGCCGTAACCGACGAACAGCAAGGGCGCGTTCTTCACATCCACATCGGGTTGAAAGCGCACGCTGGCTGCCACGTAGTCGGCACCCGGCACTAGCGGAAATGCCCGGCCCTTCACCGTGATTTTCAGGCTGGCCTCGCTGGTGATGCCCATCAGCCCCACGGGCTGCACATAGCTGCCATCAGGCGAGCCGGGTGCCAGCCCCAATGCCTTGAACTGCGTAGTGAGGTATTCGACCGTAGCGTCTTCGCCCGCCGTGCCGGGTTTGCGGCCTTCGAAGGCATCGCTGGCCAGAACGCTGATGTGCTGGGCCAGATCCTCGGCAGTGATCTGCTGGGCGGCCTTTACGACCCGCTCCGCATCCGTAAGCGGGCGCTCCGGCGGGTCACTGAAGAAGCGCTGCCCTGCGCAGCTGGAGAGCAAGGCAGCAGCGGTGATGCAGGCGATCGGGTATTTCATGGTTGGATTTCCGTCCCTTACTTCAGCCATCTAGCCAGCCAGGCCTCGACCGTCTGGTGCCACTGCACCGAGTTCTGGGGCTTCAGCACCCAGTGGTTCTCGTCCGGGAACACCAGGAGCTGCGAAGGGATGCCGCGGCGTTGCAGCGCGGTGAAAGTCGATAGCCCCTGCTCGGTGGGCACGCGAAAATCCTTCTCGCCCTGGATCACCAGCATCGGTGTTTTCCACTTCGCCACATGGTTGACCGGGTTGTGCTTCTCGTAGGCAGCAGGCTGCTCGTACGGCGTGCCGCCCAGCTCCCACTCGTCGAACCACAGCTCTTCGGTGTTGTAGCCCATGCTGCGGTTGTCGAAGATGCCGTCGTGGTTGACGATGGCCTTGAACGCATCGGGCCAGTTGCCGGCGATCCAGTTCATCATGTAGCCGCCGTAGCTTGCCCCCAGGGCCGCTGCCTTGGTGCCGTCGAGAAAGTCGTAGGTCTTGAGCGCGTGCGCCCAGCCTTTCTGCAGGTCTTCGAGCGGTTTGCCACCCCAGTCGCCGCTGATCGAATCGGTGAACTTCTGGCCGTAGCCCGTGGAGCCGTGAAAGTCGATGAACACCACTGCATAACCCGCGCCCGCATAGGTCTGCGGATTCCAGCGGTAGTGAAAGTCATTGCCCATGCTGCCCTGCGGCCCGCCGTGGACGATGAAGGCGACTGGATACTTCCTGCCCTTCTCGTAGCCGACCGGCTTCACCACGTAACCGTAGACGGTCTCGTCGTTCCAGCCCTTGAACTTGAACTGCTCGTAGTCGCCGAACTGGAGTGCGGCGAGTGCCTCCCTGTTGTGACGGGTGAGGGGCTTGAGATTGCCGCGCTCGCTGCGATAGAGATCGGTGGGCTTGGCGATGCTGTTGTGGGCCACGACCAGTCCCTTGTTGCCGATCACGAAGCCTGCAACCGTGCCGTCCCCGGTCAGCGCCTTCACCTTGCTGCTGGCGATGTCGATGGCGAAGACCCGGCTCTGGCCGAGGTCGTCGGCGAGCGTGTAGAGGGTGCTGCCATCGGCAGACCAGGTCAGCGTGTTGGCAGAGCGATCCCAGTCCTTCGCCAGCTCGCGGGTCTTGCCGGTGGCGAGATCGCGCAGCATGACGGCGTAGCGGTCGGCCTCAAAGCCGGGACGTTTCATGGCGCGCCAGGCCAGTGTCTTGCCATCTGGCGAGACTACCGGCCCGATATCGGTCGCCTTGTTGTCAGGCGTGAGATTGACCGGCTTGGCCGAACCATCGGCAGGCACCTGCCAGATATCGAGATTAGTACTCCAGGCCTCGGTGTGGCCTGCCTCGCGCAGGGCGAAGAACAGCTGCTGTCCATCGGGCGAAAAGCTGAACTCTTCCGCGCCGCCAAAGGGCTTGCTAGGAGCGTCGCCGTCGAGGCCCTTCGTCGTCCACACTGGTGCGCCGCTGGCCACGCCGTCCTGCATCTTCAGCGTGAAGAGCTGATTGCGGCTGCCGTTTTTCCAAGTGTCCCAGTGCCGCACGAACAGCTTGTCGTAAAGCTTGCCGGCGCTGGGTTTCTTCTCCAGCGCGTCGAGGCGGGTCTTGGTCTCATCGAGAGTGGCAGCATCCGGGAACACTTCGAGTGCCACCGCAACGCGATCCCCCGTGGGAGCCAGCACGAACGCAGCCACATCCAGCGGCAGGCTGGTGACCTGGGTGGCTTCGCCGCCAATCAGGCTCAGGCGCCAGACCTGCGCGCTGCCCGAGCGACTGCTGATGAAATAGAGCGCCCCATCGCTGCCGAAGCGCGCATCGCTGGCATTGCCACTGCCGGTCACGCGTCGCGCGGGGCTTGAGCCATCGGCCGGTACGATCCAGACGCTGCGCTTGCCCTTGTTGCCCTCGTAGTCGGTCTCGCGCAGGGTGTAGGCCACGAGCTTGCCGTCAGCGGAGATGGCGGGATCACTGACCCGCTCGAAGCGCACCAGGTCGTTATAGGTGAAGGGTTTTGGATCCACGGATTTGGCAGCGATGGCAAAAGGGACGAGGGCCGCGAGCGCGGCAGCAATGACGAGTCGTTTCATGGAGGTCGGTCAGGAGGGCACGAACCCGGTGATGGTAACGGCTCGTTGCGGTTTCGTGTCTGTTGCCGACACACTTGCCACAAACCAAACCCCAGTCCGCAATGACCACCACCGCAATGGCCGCAGGCCCGGCGCAGTCCGACTTCCTCGGCCATCCAAAAGGCCTCTACGTCTGCTTCTTCACCGAGATGTGGGAGCGCTTCAGCTTCTACGGCATGAAGGCGCTGCTCTTGCTCTACGTACTCAAATACCACCTGTTCGGCGACGATGCGGGCTATGACCTGCTGGGTGCCTACGGTGGTCTGGTCTATGCCGTACCGGTGATTGGCGGGCTGGTCGCCGACCGCTATCTGGGCATGCGCAAGGCCGTGATCTTCGGTGGCGTGCTGCTGGTGCTGGGCCATCTCGGCATGGCGTACGAAGGCCATGCGGCACAGCGCATCGAGGGTGTGGTGGTACGCGACGAGGCTGCCTTGCAGGTGTTCTACCTCTCGCTGGCGCTCATCATCATGGGCGTCGGTTTTTTGAAGCCCAACATCTCCACCATCGTCGGCAAGCTCTATCCGCCCAATGATCCACGTCGGGATTCCGGCTTCACGCTGTTCTATGCCGGGATCAATGTCGGCGCGCTGTTCGCCAGCCTGATCTGCGGGTTTCTCGGCGAGACCTATGGCTGGAAGTACGGCTTTGGTGCAGCAGGTATTGGCATGCTGGCGGGCCTTGCGCTGTTCCTTTGGGGCCAGAAATACCTGATGGGCTACGCCGAGCCACCACGGCCCGAACTGCTGCGCGAAAAGGTCTACGGCCTGCCGCGTGAGTGGCTCATCTACCTTGCCGGTGCTGCGGGTGTGGCGGTGGTCTGGCAGCTGATCCAGAACACCGGCAGCGTGCATGGCGCGATGCACCTCATTGCTGCCGCCTTCGGCGCCTGGTTTGTCTGGTATCTCGCCAAGCACTGCAACAAGGTCGAACGGCAGCAGATGATGACGCTGGTGGTACTCATCATTGGCGTGCTGATTTTCTTCGCGCTCTACGAGCAGACCTACGGCAGCTGGGTGACGTTTACCGACCGCCTGCTGACCAAGGATCTCTTCGGGCTGGCGAGCGAGGCCACCAAGCCTGCATTGCCCTGGGCGGTCTACTCGCTGGGTTTCAGCCCACCATTGATGGTCGCCGCCCTCGTCGCTGCCGACCGTGGCCGAAAATCACTGGCGGTGGGTTTCATCCTGCTGCTGGCGGCGGGCCTCATCGTCGCCATCGCCCATGACGTGGTGCTGGTGCAGCAGACGGCAGGTTCGCTCACCTTCCTCGGTGCGTTTTTCATTGTGTTGCTATCGCCGCTGTTCGCCTGGCTCTGGCCCTGGCTGGACCGGCGTGGCCTGAACCCCAGCAAGCCCGCGAAGATGGCGATTGGCCTGCTCGTCGCCGGCCTGTCGTTCTTCCCCCTGGTGTTGGCGGCGGAGAGTGCGGCAGGCGGCCAGATGGCGAGT
>JAKFXK010000010.1 GCA_021731445.1 Nevskiaceae bacterium
GCACTGGCCAGTTGCGCGACAGCCTGACGCTGGCCCCAGCGCCACAGCGGCAAATCAAAACCGGCTTCGGACTCGGTCACGCCCTGGCGGGTTTGCAGGCGGTCGCTGAGGTAGCGCAGCTGCACACTCGGCGCGCCTGCGATGAGGCTGCGGCTGCGGGCTTTGGCATCGGCAGCGCCCTCTACCTGCGCGGCCAGCAAGGCCGCGCCGGGTGCGCGCGCTACGGCGGCCTCGAAAGCCTGCTTGAGCGTCAGCGAGACATCAGTGGCAATCAGCGCGTTTTCCTCATCGGTGAGTGCGCCGGACTCCTGCGCCTGTGCCAGTGGCGTGAGCGCAGTGAGAAACGCGAAGGCGATGAGGCATTTCAGATGCCTGATGCGGGATGTGGCGGGTGGTCTCGTCATGGCGAAGTCGGTTAGGGCTTGGAACGCTGCCTACGTTCGTCTTCACCACCTTGCCGGACGGTGTCCGAACCATGAACAAACGTTAATGTGATGGCCATGTTCCGGTTAGCGGCGCGGGCCTACGCTGTCGGCACTTCAAAACAACGAGGAGTCCGCCTTGCCCACAATCACCAAGCCCCGTTCGCCCGGCCTGCGCTTCAGTCACGCCGTGCTCGGCGTGGCGGTCATCCACCAGTTGATCGGTTCGGAGTGGATGGCCAAGCCCTGGAAGATGGCAGAAGCCAGCGCCCTGCAAGCAACACTATTCGAGCTGCACGAATGGGCCGGGCTGACGGCGACCGTGATGCTGATGGTGCTCCTGGTCAGCCTGTTCCGCCGCGCTCAGGGTGGGTTCTTCAGCCGCTACTTCCCCTGGCTGGCGGCGGCGGGGCGCAGTGGCCTCTGGTCAGAGGCGAAGCAGGCCCTTGGCGGCTTGAAGAAACTGACACCGCCCACCTCACAGCAGACCGAGCATCTGGCCACTGCCGTACAAGGCCTGGGCTTGCTGATCCTGCTGTTCTTCACCGTCACCGGCACGGCGATGTGGCTGCTGGAAGACAACCTTGATCTGATGCACCGCATCGGCAGCATCCATGAACTCGGCGCGCTGCCGCTCAAGCTGTATCTGCTCGGCCATGTCGGCATGGCGGTGATTCACGAGTGGCGCGGCGAAGGCCTGATGCGCAAGATGTTTGCCGTGCGCGGGGGCTAGGCGATGCGCATTCTGGTGGTGGAAGACGATGCCGACATCGCAGGGTTTCTGTGCAAGGGCCTGCGCGAGGCGGGGCATGTCACCGACCATGCGCCGGATGGTCGCAATGGATTATTTCTGGCGACCGGCGAGGCCTACGACGCCATCGTGCTCGACCGCCTGATGCCGCAGATGGACGGCCTCTCGATGCTCGCCGCCCTGCGCGCCACCGGCTCGCGGGTGCCGGTGCTGATTCTCTCGGCCCTTGGGCAAGTCGATGAGCGCATCAAGGGCTTGCGGGCGGGTGGCGATGACTACTTGGTCAAGCCCTTTGCCATCGCCGAACTGTTGGCGCGACTGGAAGTGATTACCCGTCGCGGCCTCATGCCCGCCGCTGAGAACCGCCTGCGGGTGGCTGACCTCGAACTCGACCGCATGGCGCACACCGTCAAGCGCGGTGGTGAGGTCATCACCCTGAAGCCGCAGGAATACCGGGTGCTGGAGTTTCTGCTGCGCCACGCAGGCCAGGTGGTGACGCGCACCATGCTGCTCGAAGGTGTGTGGGACTATCACTTCGACCCGCAGACCAACGTCATCGACGTGCATCTCTCACGGCTGCGCGCCAAGGTGGACAAAGCCCCCTGGAAGCCGCTGATCCACACCCTGCGCGGCGCGGGATATTGCCTGCGTGAACCGGAGTAGCCATGCGTCTATCCACCTCTGCGCGCCTGACCCTCGCCAACAGCAGCCTGCTGGCCCTGAGCTTCAGCGCCTTGCTGCTCCTCGTGATCTGGCTGGCTGATCGCTTCATGGTCAGCCATGTGCAAGAGAGTGTGGCCGCCGAGCTGCACATCATGCAGGCCGAGTTGCAGGTGGATGGCGTGCGGGGTGTCACCGCGCTTATCAATCGCCGAATGGCAAACCTCACGCTCAACCACGACCGCCTGTATCGGTTTGAAGATGCGCAGGGGCTCAAGCTGGCGGGCAATGTCGAGAGCTGGCCGGTCACGTCGGTGGCGCAGGAGCAATCATTCAAGCTGCCGAGCCGCAAATATCCCGGCGAAACCGAGGTGGTGCTGCAATGGTCTCGGCTCCTCGATGGCAGCCGCTTGTTGGTGGGTTTTGATGAAATCGAAGTGGCGTCGGTGCGCGGCGACATCCGCCGGGCTGCGCTCTGGAGCTTGGGCGCGATGCTGCTCATCTCGCTGACGGCGGGCTTTCTACTCACCCGCGCCGCACTCAAGCCGGTCGAAGCCATTCGTGCGGCGGCACAACGCATTCTGGAAGGTGATCTGCACCACCGCATCCCTGCACGGCCTGATGGCGATGAGTTCGACCGGCTGGGAGTCACGCTCAATTCCATGCTGGATCGCATCAATGGCCTGATTGCCTCCGTGCGCGGGGCCACCGACAACATCGCCCACGACCTGCGCTCGCCACTCACACGCCACCGCTCGCGGCTCGAAGCCGCACTTAGCAATCCCCCCAGTGCCGAGGAGTTGCAGCCCTGGGTCGAAAAACATCTGGCTGATCTGGATCAGGTGCTCGCCACCTTCCAGTCGCTGCTGCGCATCGCCAGTGTGGAGTCGGGCTTGCTACGGCAGGAGTTTTCGCCCTGCGATGTGGCTGCGCTCGTGCAGGATGCCGCCGACTACATCGAGCCCTTGACCGATCAAAAGCAGCAGCGACTCCAGCTGTCTGTCGAGCCAGGCCCCCTGCTGAACGGGCATCGGCACCTGTTGTTTCAACTGCTCATCAATCTGCTCGACAACGCCGTGAAGTTCAGCCCGCCGCACACCGCGATAAGGGTTGCGGCGCGAGTGACCGAGGGCCACTGGCAACTGAGCATCACCGACGCCGGGCCTGGCATTGAACCGGCGCAGCGCGAGCGTGTTTTCGAGCGGCTGTATCGACTCGATGCCTCGCGTCACACCCCCGGCCTCGGCCTGGGGCTCTCGCTCGTCAAGGCCATCGTCACCCTTCACGCGGGACACATCGAGTTGCAGGACAGCACGCCCGGCACGCGTGTGGTGGTCACGCTGCCGGTTTGATTGGGCCGATGAGAACTCTTCCTCAGCTAAAACTTGACCTTGCAGCAGGCTGCGTTAGGCACCCATACTCTCGATCGTGAAAATCATCCGCGCCATGCTGATCTGGATACTGGCTTTCTCCCTTCCGATAGAGGGGATGGCTGGCGTTTCGATGGCGCACTGCAAGGACATGTCGCTGATGGCTTCGACCGCGGCCGCCGAAGCCCCTGGGGCGCATGACCACGCCGCGATGATGGCGATGGGCGGCATGAGTGACGAGGCTTCGATGGCTGGAATGAGTCATGCACAGCCTGGCGCGTCTGCCGAGCAAACCAGCGACGATATTGCAAACGCGGCATGTGAATGCGGGTGCAAATGCAGCGGTGACTGTGTGGTGGCTTGCAGTGGAATGATGGTTTCGCTGCTGCGCGTCGGGTTTTTAATGGATGGCAAGGCCGCTTCAGTAGCAACCGCGATTCCGCACGGACAGGCGCATGCCGCCTACCGTCACGCGCTCTTGCGACCGCCATCCGCCGTGGCGCTCTGATCGCCACGGCCTACCGAAAAACCGCACGCTGACAACCAGCCGCGAGCGCACTTGCTAAAGGTGCTGCTCCACAGGTGACTTCGCAGACCGAGGCGATCCGTGATGCACGGATTTCGCTTCCCTCTCGAAGGAGTACCTCGTGGTTTACAACTCGTTTCCCTCTACACGCACCGCCGTGGTGCTGGCTGCACTCAGCCTGACGGCTTGCGCCAGCCTGCCTCCCGATCTGGGTCGGGCCGATGTCGCCCAAGTCGTCAGCGCCCGTGGACAGTCGCTACCCAGCGGGGACACCTCGCAGCTTTCAGCGCAACTGCTGGCGCAGCCGCTCACACCCGATAACGCCATCACGCTGGCGCTCATCCACAACCCGGCCGTGCGGCAAACCACGGCCCAGCTTGGCTTTGCCGCAGCGGATGTCTATGAAGCCGCGCGTATCGCCAACCCCGTGTTCAGCCTCTCGCGGCTGACCTCCAATGATCCGGCTGCGGTGTCGGCCCAGATTGGTCTTGGCATCGCGCTGAGCTTTACTGATCTGATTTTGCTGCCCGCCCGAAGCCGTTATGCCAAGGCGCAGTTCGAGGCCGTGAAGCTGGAGGTTGGCAGCAGCACACTCAAACTCGCCGCCGAGGTGCAGGCAGGCTGGTATGCCTTGGCGGGTGCCGAACAGGCTGCGACGCTGAGCGCCCGCGTGGCCCAGGCGGCGCAGGCGTCGGCTGATCTCGCGCAGCGATTCTTCGATGCCGGCAACATCAGCAAACGCGAGTTGGCGCTGGAGAAGGCCGCCGCCGCGCAGACGCAACTTTCGGCACTGTCGGCACAAGCTGCTGCTCAGCAGGCGCGCAGTGTGTTGAGCCGTCGGATGGGCCTCTCGGCCTCGCAAGACCAGTGGCATCTGGCAGGCGGCTTGCCTGCCCCGCTAGCTACAGAGGACGCACTGGAGCCCTTGCTGAAGCTCGCGGCCGAAAGCCGTCTGGATGTCGCCGCAGCCCGACAGAGCGCCGATGCCATCGCCAGCGCCTACGGCCTCGAACGTCGCACACAACTGCTGGGCCCGATTGAAGTGAGTTATCAGCGTCAGCGCGAAACCGATGGCAGCCGAGTGATTGGCCCTGGGCTTTCAGTCGCCATACCGCTGTTCAATTGGGGATCGGGCCGTGTCGCACGGGCGCGGGCGCAACTGGACGGCGCAGAGGCCGAACTCGCTGCCCGTGAACTGGATGCAAGCAATGACGTGAAGGCTGCCCATGCGGCGGTTCAAGCCGCTAAATCCCTGGTGGTGAAATACCGCGATGGGCTGATTCCACAGCGCGAAGCGGTGGTCGATCAGATGCAGCTCGAAGTCAACTACATGTTGATCGGTGTGTTCGAGCTGCTGGCCGCCAAGCAGCAGCAATACGACGCCTATTCGGGTTACCTCGATGCCGTGCGCGACTACTGGCTGGCCCGCACAGAACTCACCCGCGCCGTAGGACGCAAGCTACCCAGCAGCGATCAGGCCGCATCCGACACCCTCGACGCCGAGGCCCTTGCCAAGCCCAAGGGCGGCGGCATGAACCACGGTGCGATGGGCCATGACATGTCCGGCATGTCGGGTGAAGGCATGGAGGGCATGGATCACTCAGGTCAGGACACGTCGAAGATGCAGGACATGGATCAGAAGGATGAAGCCAAGCCGTCCGGTGGCGCGGCCGCGATGCCGGAGATGAAGGGGATGGACCACTCCGGGCACAACATGTCTTCCATGCCGGGCATGGAGAAATCCACCTCGCCCAAAACGGATAGCGCCCCTCGCGCCAAACAGCAGACCGAAATGCCAGTGAAGCAGGACGCCGCGAGCGAAGCCCCTGCGGAAACTCCCGTGAGCAAGCCGAAGCCGAAAGCACCCCAGACCGACCATCAGGGCCACTGAACCATGACCACATTCCCAACACTTTCCCCGGCGCATCGCGCTATTTCCAAACATCGGAGTTACCCCATGAAAAACACCCTCATCACCACCCTCGCAGCCGCCCTTTTCACCTTCGCGCAGGGAACGTTTGCACACGACCCGGCAGAGCACGCCAAAGAAGCCGCAGCTGCGAAGGCAGGCCCCAACTGCGAGGCCATGAAGAGCATGGATCACTCGAAGATGGACCCGAATGATCCTGTGATGAAAGCCATGATGGCCAAGTGCGCGGGCAGCCAGAAATCTGCCGAGCAGAAAGGCATGGAGGGCATGGATCACTCCAAGATGCCCATGCCCGCAACTGCACCCAAGAAAGCAGAAGCACACGGGAGCCACTGATGAGTACCAAGCCCGACCATCCGCAAGCCCTTGAGGCAGCCGAAACGCTGTTCACGCGGCGGCATCTGCTGCAACTTGCCGGGACGGCTGGCCTGTTGGCTGGTGTCTCACGCCCGGCACTGGCGCAGCACGAGGGCCACGACATGTCGTCCATGCCCGGCATGAACATGCCTGCAAAGGACAGCGCCCCCTCAAGCAATCCTGCCCCCGACGCGGTGGCGCCCAGCCAAGTGAAGAGACACCCGCAAGGCTATCTGCCAGTACGCACCCTCAACGGCTGGACGCTGCCCTACACGATGAAGGGCGGCGTCAAGGAGTTTCACCTGGTTGCCGAGGAAATCGAGCACGAGTTCGCGCCCGGCTCGCGCGGAAAATGCTGGGGCTACAACGGCACCACGCCCGGCCCGACGCTGGAAGTTGTGGAAGGCGACCGCGTCCGCATTCTCGTGACCAATCGCCTTGGTGAATCCACGTCCGTGCATTGGCATGGCATTGACTTGCCCAACGGCTACGACGGTGTGGGTGGCTTGAATCAGCCGCACATCCAGCCAGGTGAGACGTTCGAGTACGAGTTCACGCTCAAGCAGCACGGCACGCACATGTATCACCCGCATGCCGACGAGATGACCCAGATGGCGTTCGGGATGATGGGGCTGTTCATCATTCACCCGAAGGCGGGTGAGGACGTAAAGATCGACCGCGACTACTGCTTCCTGCTGCACAACTGGGCGATGCACCCCGGCACCTACCGGCCCGACCCCAGCATCATGGTCGATTTCAATCTGTGGACGTTCAACAGCAAGACCTTCCCCGCCATCGAGAATCTGGTGATGCGCACAGGAGAGCGTTGCCGCATCCGCATCGGCAACCTGTCGCAGTGGAATCATCCGATTCACCTGCACAGCAACCCCTTCTGGGTGACGGGCAGTGATGGCGGGCGCTGGCCGCGTAATCAATGGCGGCGCGAAGTCACCGAGATCGTCGGCGTCGGACAGATGCGCGACATCGAGTTTGTCGCCACCGAGCCAGGCGATTGGGCCTTTCACTGCCATATGGCCCATCACACGATGGGGCCGATGGGTCATGGCACCCCCAATACCGTCGGCGTGGATCAGTCGGGCGTCGAGGCCGAGATTCGGCAGATGCTGCCGGGCTTCGCCGCGATGGGTAAGTTCGGCATGAGCGAGCACGGCGGCCATGTGGCGATGGGCCTCGCCGGGCCGGACAACACACTACCGATGATGACCGGCGAAGGGCTCTACGGGCCTATCGAAATGGGTGGGATGTTCACGGTGCTGAAGGTGCGCGATCAGCAGAAACCGGGCGACTTCAGCGATCCCGGCTGGTATCGCCACCCCAAGGACAAGATCGCCAAAAAAGTCAGTGGCGATCCGGCATTCGGCACCCCGCACCGCCGTCAGCCCTACGGCCCCTCGTCTTCACCGGCAGCGACGCCGACAGTACCGCCGATGGAATCCATGGATCACTCGAAGCATGGCAAGTAGCGCTTGCAGGAGCCTGGAATGAAACGATTCAAGACAGCAGTTGCCCTCGTCGCTGTGGTCGCCATCGGAGGACTGGGGTTCATCTACTCCGGCGTCTATCCGATGAGCGCGGACGATGCGCACTCCAAGCCTGTGTATTGGGCGCTGGAAACCTTGCGTGAGCGATCCATTGCCGCCCGCACCCGCGACATCGAAGTGCCACCGCTCGATGACCCGCAGATGCTGCTCACCGGTGGCGCGGACTACAACGACATGTGCGCGGGCTGCCATCTGAAGCCTGGCAAGACGTCGTCCGAGATGAGTGCCGGGCTCTACCCGCAGCCGCCCAATCTTGCGCTGGGCATCGAAGGCCACGCCGGGCATGAGGGCGGGCATGGCGATGTGAACACCAGCGCCGCACGGCGGTTCTGGATCATCAAGCACGGCATCAAGGCCAGCGGCATGGCTGCGTTCGGGCCAACACATGACGACGCGCGCATCTGGGCGATGGTGGCCTTTCTGCAAAAGCTGCCGACGCTCGACCCTGTCCAGTATCAAATCCTCACGGCCCGTGCCGAAGGCGAGATGCAGGGAATGGATCACGAGAGCGATGCGCCCCAAGCCGCCGCCAGCGAAGTCAGCGCAAGGGATTCAAAAAGCGATGTGCATGACGGCATGAAAATGACCCAGCCTCATACCGCCGCAGCGGCATCGACGCCAGAGCAGGTGATGGCCGCGTTTCAGGCCGCCATGAAGTCCGGCGATGCGGCCTTGGTGAAACGCTGGCTGGCTCCCGAAGTGCTCATCTACGAAGGCGGTGCCGCTGAGCGTTCGCGCAACGAATATGCGGCACACCATCTCGGTGCCGACATGGCCTTCCTGAAGCAGTCACGGGTTGAAATCATCAAGCAATCTAGCGGCGGTGGTGACGATGCGGCCTGGGTCACGACCGAGTCCCGCATCCGTGGCGAGTCATCAAAAGGCAAACCGATTGATGTCGCCAGCACCGAGACGGCCCTGCTGAAGAAGACCGCCGAGGGCTGGCGCATCGTGCATCTGCACTGGTCATCGCAGGACTTCAAGGCTGTGCCCTAATGCGTGCTCTATCCACTACTGGCGCAGGACGGCAACGCCCATGAACCCTCGCGGCATCAGTGCCCGTGGTCTTGCGCGCCTGCTGCGCGAGCAGCTGCCACCGTTGGTGCTCGACGCGCGCCACACCGAGTCGTTCCAACGCACGCCAGTCGGCATCGCCGGCGCGGTACCGATCTTCATGGACGAGCAGCCGCCCACCATCCCCGATCTGCCGCGCGGCGTGGCTGTCATTGTCTATTGCCATTGCAGCAGACAGACATCGAGCACCCGCGTCGCGCAATGGCTGCTTGGCGCGGGCTACGCCGATGTCAGCGTGCTGGAAGGTGGCTGGACGGCTTGGCTACGCGAGGGCGGCGACAGCGCCGCCCTCAACTTCGGACAACGCAGGCGCATCACTGGCTGGGCGACAGTGAAGCACCTCGCAGACGGCGGCTCGATTGCCGAGGCTGCGTTCTTGAAAGGGCTGAAGCTGCCGGTGAAGCGCGAGCTGGCAGTGCTGTTTGTGGACATGGTGGATTCGACACAGTTGTTCGCCAGCCATACACCAGAGCAGGTGCTGACACTGGTGCAGAGCTTCATGCAGATCGTCGTGGACGCTGCCGTAAGCCACTGCGGCGACGTAAATGACTTTGAGGGCGACGGCGCACTGCTCTACTTTGCGTCGCCAACCGATGCGGTAGCCGCAGCACTCACCATGCGTGCTGCGCTGGCAGTGCGCCGCAATGCACAGCCCGAATTGCCACAGGCACGCTATGCCATCGACATGGGTGCGTTGGTCATCGGCCACGTTGGCGGTCGTGAACGACGCGGCCTGTCGTTCATCGGCACCGCCGTCAACACGGCTGCGCGCCTGCTCAAGGCTGCACCTGTCGAGGGAATCATAACGACCCGTGCAGTTGTTGCGGCACTGGCGGCTTCGTCTGCCAGCGACCGCGCCTCGCTTTTTCACCCATTCCCGCCTGCTGTGCTGCTGAAAGGGTTTAGCACGCCAGTGGATGTGTTCTGCCTGCCATCAGGCAGCGAATTGCAAAGCTGTGAAGTGTCACCCGTCATCAACCAAAAACTACCTCCATTCAGCGAGACTCACCATGAAAACCAGTAAGCCACGATCCGCACAGCTCGCCAATGTTCAAAGCCTGCCGCATAGCCTGGCTTTTGGGCTGCGAGGGGGTCACTCCACCCTCATTCTGGACGTCCGTCCCCGCCAGAGCTTCGTACAGCGCGCTCTTGGGCTGGCCGATGCCGTTCCGATCTTCTCTGACGATACGCCCTTGCTGCTGCCCGACATGGATCGTGCCCATCCGATCCTGGTCTATTGCGACTCCGACCAGCAGAAGTCCTCGCATCAGGTTGCTCAGTGTTTGATCGCGGCTGGCTACCTACATGTCTGGGTCATGGATGGTGGATTGGCCGCATGGAACCAATCCCGGAGCCGCAGCGCCCTAGTGAGCCTGGACGCGCGCGAGCCGATCAAAAACTGGATTGCGGCGCCGTCGGCGGTTTGAGTCTTACCCTTCGATTCTCTGGCTTGGAAACACGATGAAACATCAACAGCAGCCGCGCGGAAGTCGATCTGGCTGGCATAGTTTGTCGGCACGGCAGTGGATGCTGATCGGCTCCGTCGCGGTGAGCCTTGCCTTGGTCGCCCTCGCGTTGATGCGCTGGGATCAAACCCAGGCAGATACGCCGCCACCGAAAGGTATGGTCGTGGTTTACAAATCCCCTGAATGCGAATGCTGCGCGCGCTGGGTCACGCACTTGAAGGCCAGTGGGATCGCGGTGCAAGTGCGTGAAGATGTGCCGCTCACGCTGGTCAAGAAGCGTCTGCAAGTGCCGCAAGCCTTGTCCAGCTGCCATACAGCGGAGGTGGATGGCTACGTCATCGAAGGACACGTCCCAGCAGAAGATATTCGGCGCTTGCTACAGGAGCGTCCGCGCATCTCAGGCATCGGGGTTGCAGGGATGCCCAACGGCTCTCCGGGCATGGAAGGCTATGGGCCGGACGAGCACTACCAGACCATGCAATTCGATGCAGCAGGCAAGATAAGCGTCTACTCAGCACACTGAAATGGAGGAATCCCTTTTGCCCAATCTTCTCAAGTGGTCGGCCTATCTGCTGCCGGGGCTGGTCGTTGCTGTTGGCCTAAGCCTTTGCACAATCATTGCTTTGCGCCATTACGAGGACGCGCTGCGGAACTTCACTCCTGAGCCGCCGGAGACGATTCTCACGCATCCAGAAAACACCGGCATCCAGGGCCTTGAGGATGCCTCGTTCATCAGCAGCGATCACACCCTGATCGGGGCGTGGTATGTCCCTTCACACAACGGCGCTGCGGTCGTTCTGGTGCATGGAACCAGCGCAGACCGGAGCTCGCTTCTGGTCGAAATGAAAAGCCTGGCGGCGGCGGGCTTTGGGGTGCTGGCTTACGACGGCCCTGGATACGGCCTCAGCGGAGGCAGCGTTTGCTGGGGCGACGATTCGACAGCAGCCCTGAGTGCTGCCATCGGCTGGCTGGCCGCGCGCCCTGAACTGAAGCCGGGCCGCATCGGCGCGCTCGGCCTCTCGATGGGGGGATATGTGCTCACGCAGTTCGCGGCCCACGATCAGCGTCTGCAATCACTGGTGCTAGAGGCGGTTCCTCCCGACATGATCGAGACCACGCGCTGGCAGCATCGGAAATGGGGCTTCCTCAGCGAACAACCCGCGCTCTGGGCACTTAGGCACTCGGCGATGCCCTTGGATCATCCAGGACCCAAAGACCTCATCGCGGCCATCGCCCCGCGTCCCCTTCTGATGATCAGCGGCGATCAGGATCAGACCGTGCCGCTGTTCATGACCCGCCAACTGTTCGACCTCGCTTCAAATCCAAAATCACTCTGGGTTGTGGCGGGTG
The DNA here is from genome assembly GCA_021731445.1 of Nevskiaceae bacterium. Taxonomy (GTDB): domain Bacteria; phylum Pseudomonadota; class Gammaproteobacteria; order Nevskiales; family Nevskiaceae; genus Stagnimonas. Next base: position 11,469 of record JAKFXK010000010.1, read on the forward strand.
CGGGGCACGGTCGATATGGAGAGGTCGCACCGGAGGAGTACTCCCGTCGGCTTGCGGCCTTTTTCACACTGACCTTGCTGCATGACGTGACTCCCGTTGAAGATCGGGGGGCACATACATGAAGGCTGCGGGCCGAAGAAGCAAGCTCCCCTTGGCCGCAGTCCGTGTCGGAGCAGATCTCATGCATGTCGGCACGGTGCGTGACTCGATTGACCAGTTTGGCTCACGTTATCTGGAGAGGGTTTTCACCGCCGCCGAGATCGAATACTGCCAACGCAGCGATGGTGAAATGCACCGTCGTTTCGCGGCACGGTTCGCGGCCAAGGAGGCAACGCTGAAAGTGCTGAGGCCCGACCAGCACTGGCTCGACTGGCGCACCATCGAGGTCATCAAAATGCCGGGAGGATGGTGCGAGATGAGATTGCATGGACCTGCCGAGGCACTGGCAAGGCGCGCGGGGGTCGTTGCGCTCTCGGTCAGCCTCAGCCATGAGAAGTCCTATGCCCTTGCGATGGTCTCGGCCATCATTCATCAGGATGTATAAGCACCTATTGTTGCTGTGTTTTGTTCATTAAACTGTCTACCTGCGACCAGCAGTCGTTCGTTCTCCAAAAGCCGTTACAACTACCATCGAAGGGTTCCCCACCGTGACCATCGTCAACGATATTCGCCAAGTCCTCAAAGACCATGCAAGGCTCTCCGCCGATACCACCACGCTCGCGGAGGACGCTGACCTCTACCAAGCCGGATTGACCTCCCACTCCAGTGTCAACGTCATGCTGGCACTTGAAGGCAAGTTTGATGTCGAGTTCCCAGACCGGATGTTGAAGCGTGGCGTGTTCGGCAGCATCGCCAGCATCCGCGATGCGATCACCGAACTCACTGCGGCCTGACCACAACAGCATCAAATATTGCAGGCCAATTGGGGGAGAGGATGAAAAACGACACCAGAATCAAGATTGCCCAGCGTATCGGCAGTGACATCGCTGCCAAGCACGCGCTGGATGTAGACAAGAACTCGCGCTTCCCGACAGAAGCGATCGCTGCGCTCAAGCAGGAAAAACTGCTCTCGGCACTGGTGCCTGTAGAGCTTGGCGGTATGGGCATGGAAATGACCGAACTGACGGCGCTTTGCACCGCGCTCGGCCAGCACTGCGCGGCGACCGCGATGGTATTTGCCATGCACCACATCCAGGTGGCCTGCATTGTCCGCCACGGCTTGGGGTCGCCTTTTTTTCGCAGTTATTGTCAAGAATTAGTCGAGAAGCAGATGCTGATCGGCTCGGTGACTTCCGAAGTCGGCGTTGGTGGCGATACCCGCTCCAGCATCTGCGCGGTCGAGGTTGCTGGCGACCGCTTCACACTCAACAAGGACGCCACCACGATTTCCTACGGTGCGCACTCCGATGATCTGCTCATCACCTGCCGCCGCGATGCCAGCGCCGCACGCAGCGATCAGGTGATGGTGCTGGTGCGCAAGGGCCAATTCACCTTGGAGCAGACCTCGCAGTGGGACACGCTGGGCATGCGCGGCACTTGCAGCCCCGGTTTCAAGCTCACATCCAGCGGTTCTTCTGAACAGATCGTGCCCGGTGCCTATGCCGATTCGTCGAGCCAGACGATGGTGCCCTATTCGCACATCCTCTGGGCTGGGCTGTGGCTGGGCATCGCCAGCGATGCGGTCGCCCGCGCTGCGACGTTTGTGCGTGCTGAAGCCCGACGCAATCCAGGCGTCACCCCACCTACGGCGCTGCGTCTGGCGGAAGTCACAAACACCTTGCAGTTGATGCGCTCCAACGTGCAGGCGGTGTCACAGGAGTGCGAAGAACTCCAGAAGTCAGCCGAGGGCAACGAGTCGCTGTTGACTATCGGCTTCGCATTGAAGATGAACAATCTCAAGATTTCGACTTCGACGTTGATGGTGCAGGTCGTGCATCAGTCGCTACTGATCTGCGGAATCATGGGCTACAAGAACGACAGCAAGTTCAGCCTCGGTCGCCACCTGCGCGACTCACACTCCGCACAGCTGATGGTGGGCAACGACCGCATCTACGCCAAGAGCGCGTCGATGCTGCTGGTCTACAAGGACGAATAAGGGGGCGCGCCATGCAATACGACAACAAATCTCTCTACGACGGCCTGGTCGCCAGCGGCCTCATCATCCCCACCGGTGAGCCGGGCGTGTTTGGACGCAATGCGGTGTTCGAGGACGTGCTCGAACGCTTTAACGGCCTTGTCACCCAGTTGGCCCAAGCCGATGGTGCGGAAAAGTTCACCTTCCCGCCCACGCTGGCACGCGAGGTGTTCGAGAAGAGTGGCTTCATGAAGTCCTTCCCGCAACTCGCTATGGGCGTAGTGAGCTTCTGCGGTTGCGGCAAGGATCACGCCGAACTGGTTTCGCGCATCGCTGACGGCAAGTCTTACGACGACCTGATGACCCGCACCGGCGTCGTGCTGATTCCTGCCGCCTGCTATCCGATCTACCCCAGCTTCACCGGCACGCTGCCTGAGGGCGGGCGGCTGGTGGACATGACGCATTGGGTATTCCGCCATGAGCCTTCGGAAGAGCCCACGCGGATGCAGTCTTTCCGCGTCCGCGAGTTCGTCCGCGTCGGCTCCCCGGAGGCGGTGATCGAGTGGCGCAACATGTGGTTGCAGCGTGGCTTGACGCTGTTGCAGTCGCTGGGTCTGCCCGCCCAAGAAGAGGTAGCGTCTGATCCCTTCTTCGGCCGCGTTGGCAAGATGCTCGCCAACAACCAGCGTGAGCAGAAGCTCAAGTTCGAGGTGGTGGTGCCGGTGATCTCCGAGGAGAATCCGACCGCCGTGTGTTCATTCAACTACCACCAAGATTACTTCTCGAAGACCTTCGAGATCATGCAAGCCAACGGCGAGCTGGCGCAGACCGCTTGCCTCGGCTTTGGTCTGGAAAGGGTCTGCATGGCGCTGTTCAAGCACCACGGGTTTGATCCCAAGCAGTGGCCAGCCGCCGTTCGCAGCAAGCTCTGGCCGTGAGTGCTGTCCGCGTTTTACCACTGAGTTCGGCGAACTATGAGGTGCATCATCTGCACCGCGAAGATCGCGCCTGGGTGGAAAAGAACTGTTACGTGGATGTCTGGATCGAAGCCATTCATGCACTGGGGCTTGATCCCACCGCCATGCTGGCGTTCACGGTCGGCCTAGATTTTGAGGGCGACCAGTGGGCGTTTTTCAAGCCACCGCATCGGGACTTGTCACAGCTTTACGGAATTGATGTTTTTGAGCTGAATGTCTGGCGCGGCGACATCCTCGCCCATGCGCAGCACCACGCCCGCGAAGGCAAGCTGGTGTTTACCGAAGCCGATGCTTTCTGGATGCCCGATACCTCTGCCACCGACTACCGTCGGCAGCACACCAAGAGCACCATCGTTATCAACGCGATTGATGACGAAAACCAGCGACTGGGTTACTTCCACAACGCGGGCTATCACGAGTTGAAGGGCGAGGATTTTGCCCACCTGTTCCGCGTCGGCTACCCCCACGATCCTGCGTTCCTGCCGCTTTTTGCTGAGTACGCGCGGGTGGATCGAATCGAGCGTCTACCGATTCAGAAACTGGCCACAGTTTCGATAGACCTGCTGCGTGCCCATGTGGCGCGTCTGCCCTTGGTCAATCCTATCCGCCGTTTTGCGGCGCAGTTTCCACAAGATGTGGCTTGGCTTCAGAACGAGGGTCTGCCGCTGTATCACGGCTATGCGTTTGCCACCCTGCGGCAGTTGGGGGCCAATTTCGAGCTGGCTGCGATTTACCTCGACTGGTTGTCCACGAACGGTGAGAGCGGACTCGGTGATGCGCAGGTCGCTTTCTCCGAGATTTCGTCGGGTGCGAAGGCACTGGTCCTAAAAACGGCAAGGGCTGTCAATGCCAAAAAAACGGTGGACTTTGCACCGCTGTTGGAAGAAATGGCAGGAGCCTGGGATCGCGGCATGGAGTGCCTCAGGGGACGGTTGCGCTGACACCTGCCGATGCCTCTCATTCTCTCCAATTTCAGCGGCAATGCTCCTGCTGATCTGAGTCTTTCGCAGGGATGGGAGTTGGCGATACTCCCGACCAGCACGGCACTCGATCCCGGCTCGCTGATGGCGGCCGCACCCGAATGGTTGTCTGCGCAGGTGCCAGGCACAGCAATGTCGGCCCTGTTTGCCGCAGGCCGCGCCAGCTTTACTCAACTGACTGCACTGGATGCGCAGGACATCTGGTATCGCTGCTGCTTTGCCTCAGACGTGGCGCAAGCGCAGCAGTTTCTCGTGTTTGAAGGACTCGCTACGCACGCCGAGGTTTGGCTCAATGGCAAATGCATACTAGAATCCAGCAATATGTTCGTTGCGCATCGCGTAGCGGTGAGCTTGCAAGCGCACAACGAGTTGTTGATTCGCTTCGCTTCGATGCAACAGGCGCTCAAGGCGCGTCGCCCGCGCCCGCGTTGGCGCACTCGGCTGGTCGAACAACAGCAGTTGCGCTGGATGCGCAGCAGCCTCTTGGGCCGCATCCCGGGCTGGACGCCCGCTACGCCCGCCATCGGCCCCTGGCGACCTATTCGCTTGCAGGCAACTGCACAGTTCACCTGCGAGCAACTGGATGCGCAGGTAAGCCTCGATGGCGAGACCGGCCTGGTGGCGCTTTCGATGCGTCTATGTGCGGCGGCAGCCAATGTGCAGATCACCACCGCCCGCTTAATTGTTGGTGATACCGAGTCACCCTTGAGCGTGCAGGCCCTCGACAACGGCAACTGGCAACTGCAAGGCATAGCCCGCATCCCCGATGCGCGCCTGTGGTGGCCACATACACACGGAGAACCCGCGCGGTATGCGGTTGCCGTCGTGATCGAAACCCGCGAGGGTGCGCAGCGTCTTGATTGCGGTCATACCGGCTTCCGCCAGATCACCCTGCACAGCGAGGGCGATGCCTTCGCGCTTTCCGTCAACGGCGTGCCGGTGTTCTGCCGGGGCGCTTGCTGGACGACCACCGACATCCTCAATCTCGTCGGCAGCCAAGCCGCCACGCGGCAAGCCCTGTTGCTGGCGAAAGAAGCCGACATGAACATGCTGCGCGTCGGCGGCACCATGTTCTACGAGGCCGATCATTTCTACGCGCTCTGCGATGAGCTGGGCATCCTGCTCTGGCACGACTGGATGTTCGCCAACATGGATTACCCGGCGGAAGACCCGGAGTTCGTGGCGAGTGTCGAGACCGAGGCGCGGCAGTTTCTGCACCGCACACAACTTTCGCCCTGCCTCGCGCTGCTCTGCGGCAACAGCGAGATCGAGCAGCAGGCCGCGATGCTGGGCCTCGAAAAGCCGCTCTGGCGCAACCGCCTGTTTGCTGAGCTGCTGCCGGCCATCGGCATTGCCCTGCGGCCAGATGTGCCGTATTGGCCTTCGAGCCCCGCCGGTGGTGTGCTGCCATTCCAGGTGGATTCCGGGGCCGCGCACTACTTCGGTGTCGGCGCTTATCTGCAACCCCTGAACGATGCGCGCCGCTCTGGCGTGCGCTTCACCTCCGAGTGTCTGGCCTTCGCCAACGTGCCGGAAACAGAGACCATTGAAGCCCTGTTGGGCGAGGGCCAGTCGCCGTTGCATCATCCGTTGTGGAAGGCTCGCGTGCCCCGCGACAGCGGCCCCGGCTGGGACTTCGACGATGTGCGCGACCATTACCTTGCCGAGCTGTTCAAGGTTGATCCGATGCGTCTGCGCTACGCCGACATGGATCGCTATCTGGCCTTGAGCCGGGTTGTGACGGGCGAAGTGATGGCTGCGGCCTTCGGCGAATGGCGGCGCCATGGTTCGAGCTGCGCGGGCGGCATTGTCTGGTTTCTGCGCGACCTTTGGCCTGGTGCGGGCTGGGGGGTGGTGGATTCGTTCGGCAACCCCAAAGCGGCCTGGCATTACCTCAAGCGCGTGCTCGCCCCGGTGGCACTGCTCATCACCAACGAGGGCGTGAACGGCTTGGCACTGCACGCCATCAACGACGGTGCGCAGGCCATCGCCGCGCGGATCACGCTCACCCTCTATCGGCATGGTGAGCAGGCCGTTGCCGAGGGTCAGCAGGAGGTGCTGATCCCGGCACGGGGCAGTGTGCAACTAAGGGGCGATGCACTGTTCGGTCACTTTCTCGATACCACGTACACCTATCGCTTCGGGCCATCGGGACACGATGTTGCGCACGCCGTATTGCGAGATACCGCTACGGGCGAAGTGCTGGGTTCTGACTTCTTCTTCCCGCTTGGCCACGCCTTCGCAGTGCAGCCTTCGCTGGGGATGGAAGCCGAAACGCTGGCGCTGGCAGATGGCTGCTACCAAGTGACGGTGCGCAGCGCGCGCTTCGCACAGTCGGTTTCCGTTGAGGCTCCCGGCTTCCATGCGAGCCACTGCTACTTTCATCTACAACCGGGCGGTATGCAGCAATTGCAGCTGATGCCCAAACAGCCAGGAGCGCGCCTTCACGCAACATTGCAAGCCCTCAATACCCACCAGCGCGTGAAACTGGTGCCTGTGTTGCGCGAGGTATCCACATGAGCGTCTTGCAGTCTGCGCCGCAAGCACCCGCCGCCTACCCGGTGGCCTTCGACCGCGAAGGCCGCCAGCTCTTTGGCTGGTATCACCCGCCGGCAGTCCGCGAGGGCCAGACCCGCGACTGCGCGGTGGTGATGTGCAATCCAATCGGCTACGACGCCATCTGCACCTACCGCCACTACCGCGTGCTCGCCTTCCAATTGGCTGAGGCGGGCTTCGCGGTGCTGCGTTACGACCATCACGGGACTGGCGACTCCGCAGGCAACGATGAAGACCCGAAGCGGATTGCGGCATGGATCAACGGTGTATCCAGGGCTGTGGAGTTTGCGCAGCAACGCAGCGGAGCCAGCAAGGTCAGCCTGTTCGGGGTGCGCTTCGGCGGCACGTTGGCGCTGGCTGCCGCTTCTGCGCAAACGCTGGCAACTTCAGTGGTCGCATGGGCACCGTTCGCATCGGGCGCTCTCTATCTGCGTGAGATGCGCGTGCTGCGGATGGCGCGCGACACGGACAGCGACACCCCACCCGTCGCCCACGATGCCGGGGCCGATGTGGGCGAAGAGGCGGCAGGCTATCTGCTGACGGCTTCAACCATTGCCGAGTTGGGGGAACTAAGCCTGCTCGCTGGCAATGCCCCACCAGCAGCAGAAATCCTGTTACTGGCGCGGGATGACATCCCGTCCAGCGAGAAGCTGGCGCGCCATCTCATCAAAACCGGCTGCAAGGTTGAACAGCTTACGGTGCCGGGCTACGCCGCGATGATGCTGGATACCTTCGATGCGGTGGTGCCGCAAGCCGCGCTCACGGAAATCGGCAACTGGCTGTGCGAACGTTACGGCTTGCAGGCCAGCAAACCTGCACTGCCTGCCAGCGACGTGCCGCGACTAATTGCTGGAAGCCGCGGTGCTGAGTCGGACGTAGCGGAAACGCCGGTGTTGTTCGGCCCGGAGGGGCAGTTCTTCGGCATCGTTTCCGAATCATTGATTCCACAGGGAGAACGTGGCGGCACGGGCGTGATTTTTGTGAACGTTGGCTCCAACCACCACATCGGCCCCAACCGGATGTATGTCACCCAAGCTCGCGCGTTGGCGTCACTGGGCTTTGTGAGCCTGAGGATGGACATCGGCGGCGTGGGCGAAAGCCCGGCCAGCCCCGGTCACGCCGAGAACCACCTCTACGCCATGCACTCGGTGGCAGATGTGCGGTGCGCCGTGCAGTTTATGCGGGACCACAAACAGGTGACCAAAGTAGTGCTGATCGGCGTCTGTTCAGGGGCCTATCTCTCCTTCCATACCGCCCTGTCCGACCCCGCCATCGCCAGCGTGGTGCTCATCAACCCGCAAACTTTCACTTGGCGAGAGGGTGATTCGCTCAAGCTGAGGATGAGCAGCGATATCAGGCCTTTGGGCTACTACAAGCGAAACATTCTGAAGCCAGAAGTGTGGCTGCGCCTGATGAAAGGCAAGCTCAATGTCAGGCTTATCGTGAGTGGAGTCAGCGCCGTGCTGTGGCGGCGCATAAGAACCCAGCTGGCCACTTCGTTTGAGCGAGATGACCCCGCCAACGATTCGACTGCCCCGCTGAATGTGAGAGGCAGCTTCCGCAGGCTTTTGAAGCGAGGAATGAATGTCTATCTGCTCTACAGCGGCAATGACGGCGGGTTGCCTGAGATGGGCACCCAACTGGGGCGTGGCGCCTCGTCCGTTCGCAAGAGTCCGCATTTCAAGCTGGAGATCGTCGATGGAGCCGATCACACCTTTACCCCGCTCTGGGCACAGCGTCGGCTACTGGATTTGCTGACACAACATCTGATGCGTCTCTACGGCTAGGTGCCACCATGATCGCAAGCCAACAGCCGATGAGAGCCGTGAGATCGGAGCCGTGTGTCCAATCCATCGTCCCTGATTACCAGGCTGCCTGGTTTGCAGGACACGACCGGATTGTTGCACCGATACGCCGCCATTTGACGGTTTTCCCGGAGCATAGTCAGTGCCTTGTGGACATCGGGGCGGGTGATGGATCAGTGCTTGATGACATCGCCAGCCGCCTGCCACAGTTCAAGCAACTCGTCGGCATCTCTGCGGATCAGCGTGGGCTCAGCTTGGCCCAGGTACGCATCCACCACGATGCAAGGCTGCGATTTCACTGCGGCAATCCTTGGGCCTGGCTGCGACGTCATGTGTATGGGCATGGGCAGGCCATCATCTTCAGCTATGACAACCTATCGGTGGTGCCAGAGCCGCTCTTGATGGATTGGTTTGCGGAGCTAGCTGATCTCGGCATTGCCGCCCTCGCTTTGGTGGAGGCGCGCGACGGAGGCTGCGGACAACTGCCAGAATTATTGCGGCGCTGCGGATGGAAGGTTGAGCACGCTGAGAGCGCCTACCAAGATGAGCGAGCCTGGTGGCGAGTGTTCGCCAGCTTTGACACGACAGATGCATTACTGGGGTTTTTCGCATGATTGCCGTACTTGGCGCGGGCGGCTTCGGTCTGGCAATGGGCCACGCCATTAGCCGCACGGGACAGAGCTTCTGTTTCGGAGTGCGCGAAGTGGAGACCGTGGCGGTCTCGGTTGATGCCATCCAAAAAATGGACGCGCTGAAGACCTGCACCGGAGTTCATGCAGTAGAGACTGCAATTCGTTCATCAGACTTGGTGATCCTCGCCGTCCCTTATGCAGCCGCCACACCGCTGGTGCAATCCATCACTGACTGGTCGGGCAAGATTGTCGTGGACTGCACCAACCCCTTGAAAGCTGGCCTGACCGGCCTTGAAGTGGGTCACAATGATTCCGCCGCAGAACAGATCGCCCGTCACGCTAGTAATGCGAGAGTGGTCAAGGCATTTTCGACATTGAGCGCCTACGTGCTTGAGCACCCGACTTTCGGCACTGGCCGCGCCTTTCTGCCGGTGTGCGGCGACGACCCTGAAGCGCGCGCCCGGGTCATTGAACTCGGCCGCTTGATGGGTTTCGACGTGGTGGACATCGGCCCTCTGGCTCACGCGCGTTACATCGAACCGTTTGCCATGCTGGGCATCCAGCTGGCGGTGCAACGTCGCTACGGGCATGGCTTTGCGCTGGGTGTGATGCAGCGCGAGCGCGTCGCCGTTTGAATCGGAATTGGCACCATGCAATCAACCAGAGGATCTGAGATGCCCGATAACACCAACCCCGCTTCAACACCGACGCAGTGGCGGCATCCGCTGCCGCGCATTGCTGCAACCGGATTGATGCTCTGTGTGCTCAGCGCCTGTGGAAGTGCAGAACTGCCACGATCCCTCAGCACCAGTGACCCAGGGCCGCTCAAGCGATCCACTCCGCTCGATGCCAAACAGGTGATCGAAGGCAGTCCAGCCACATACACCGACGACGTCTACCAGTCCGCAGATGGACAATTGTTCGTAGCTTACTGGAGCGCCAGCGCGGGGCGGTTCACATGGGATTACACCGACATCAACGAAGTCATCACCATCTTGGAAGGTGAGGCCTTCGTGAAGACCTCGGATGGCAAAACCCATCATCTGAAGCCGGGCGTCACTTTAACCTTCGGCAGCGGTGATTTCGCCGAATGGCATGTGCCCAATTACATCCGAAAGGTCGCTGTAGTGCAGCGTTCGCCCAAGCCTTTGGTTCGCAGGATCATCGACAAGATCAAGAAGACAATCGCTTCATAGCGCAGCTGTCTGAGGGCGCTGGGCCTGGTCTAGACACCATCTGCTTGACTCTGGAGTCGAGTCCAGACTGCAAGCTAGCTCTGAGGTTAACGATCATGTCCAAAACCCTGATGACGATTGGTGCTGCCGCGAAGTCGGCAGGTGTTGCAGTAGACACAGTGCGCTACTACGAGCGCGAAGGTCTGCTCGCCAGTGCGACCCGCACGGCCAGTGGCTATCGCGTGTTCGCTGCGGCCGATGTCGAGCGTCTGCGCTTCATCCGCAAGGCGAAGTCACTCGGCTTCACGCTGGCTGACATCGCCGAACTGTTGCGCTTGCAGGATGGCGGCGGGCCACGCACCGAAGTGCGTCAGCGGGCCAGGACAAGGATCGAAGACCTCAGCCGCAAGATCGCGGCGCTGACTGCCATCCGCGACGCTCTCGTCGTGCTGGAAAGTCAGTGCCACGGTCGCGGCACGGTCGCCGGCTGCCCGATCATCCAGGGCGTGCAGGCGGTTTCTCTGGCTGACCCATTGGAGTACTGACATGACCACCCACACGCACCCGAACACCGGCAAAGCGGACTGCTGCTTCACTCACGCAACACACAAGGAAGATGTGCAGACCGCACCCACTGCGAGCTGTCATCGGGATGAGGTGTCGAAACCTTCCACCGCCGCGCACGAGCACAGCCATCACGCCAGCAGTGGCTCGATGGCCAGCCTCACTACCTCGGCGACGCTGCACTGCCTTACGGGCTGTGCCATCGGTGAGTTCGTCGGCCTTGCCATCGGCGTCAGCCTGGGCTTGAGTCCCTGGGCCACGATGGCGCTGGCGACGGCGCTGGGCTTTGCCAGCGGCTACAGCCTGGGTCTGTGGCCTCTGGTGAAGCGCGGCATGAGCTGGGGTGCTGCGTTCAAGACCCTGTGGCTGGGCGAGACGATCTCCATCGCCGTCATGGAGTTCGCCATGAACTTCACCGACTACCACGTTGGCGGCGTGACCGCCGGCTCGATCCTCGCCCCGGCTTTCTGGCTGGGCTTCGCCTCTGCAATCCCCGCCGGGTTTGCCGCAGCCTGGCCGGTGAACTGGTGGCTCTTGAAGCGCAGCATCAAGAAGCCCTGTCACTGACATGCCAGCTCGCCCCAGCGATTGGAAAGGCCAGGCCCGCATGGGTCTGGGCTGGGGCGAGTTTGTAGGCGTCACGGGCGACAACGCGCCGCACACTTACCTGCGGTGCAGATATGGATACAGCTGCGCTGGTCATGTCTAAGATGACTGATCGCTCTGACGCGCTCTCGATGGTCTTTGGTCTGAACTGAGACCTACAAGCCAACAAGCCGCTGCAACCTGAAAGAAGGTGTCAAAAGCCAGTGCAGTAACAGACATTGCTCGTGGCGCATCCAGATCAACCTTGCGAGCGCGTCTCCAATTGCAGCAGCACGATGCCAAGAATAGTTGCAGCCAAACCCGCTGCCTTCATCCACGACATGTGCTCTTTGAACACCACGACGCCGATGACGGCGACGAAAGCGATGCCGACGCCGCTCCAGATTGCATAGACCACGCTGATGTCCATCTTCTGCACCAGATGGGCCACCAGCACCAGCGCCACGCCAAACCCGCCCGCGACCCCGACCCAGGCCCAGGGCCGCTCCCAACCGTTGGCGAGTTTCAGGCAGCTGGTGCCGAGCAGTTCGGCCAGGATGGCGATGGTGAGCAGCACCCAGGGATTGAAACTGTTCATGTGGTGGCCTGCGGGTGTGTGGTGTGAGATGCCATACGGTGACAGGTGCAGTTGCCCCAGCGGTAGAGGCGCAGCTTGTGCAGCAGTCCGGGTGCTTCGATGGTCACGGCGCCGACGGCGATTTCCCACGGCGTGAGGCCGAATACGGCGAGGCTGATCGAGGGCTCCAGCGACACCACGGCGTGCCAGGTCTTGCTCGGCACGAACACCGCATCGCCCGCTTCCACCCGCGCATACAGGCCCTGCGCCTTGGCAAAAGCCGCGCGTTCTTCGGGCTGTGCATCGAGCTGCGAGATATTGATATCGCTGAGCGTCGCACCCCAGTCGTATTTCCTGGACCGACAAAGAAACGCGCTCTGATCGGGCGGAAAGAACAGAAACTCCTTCACACCGGCTACTTGGCAAAACCAGTTGTTGGGTGCGTCGTAGTGCAGGCCCGTCACGGTATTGGCGGGGCCGATGAAGGTGTATTCCCAGGTGCGCCGAAGGCCGGGCCAGAGTTGCGCGATGGCGAAATCGTCGCGTAGTTCTGGAAACTCCTTGAGGATGTGCCACTGCGCCAGATACACCTCGTGGGCGCTGAAGGTTTTCAGGTAATCCCAGTCCAGATGGAAGCGCTCGCCGGGTGCAAGTGCGGTGCGGCGGCGATTGGGCAGCAGGCCGATGTCGTCGATGCGCGTATGGCGGATGTTCGCCGCCGCCTGAGCCAACTGGCGCAGATACGGTGCCACGGCCTGGATCACCGGCTCGCGGGTGACGCCCTGCTCCACCAGCCCATTCTGAAAGCTGGTGACCACCTCCGAGCCATCGGCACGCCGCAAGTCGGCGAGCTTGTCGAAAGTCCAGTTCTGCGAGGCTGGCCATCGCTCCACCGCTCCCTTGACCAACAGCGGACGACTGCGTGCTTTGAAGCCACCGCTGGCTTCCAGCTCGCGCCAATGCATGGTTTCAACCTGTTCAAACTGCGGGCCAAGATAGCGGCTCATGGGGATGCTCCAACCGTTTTCGAGGGGACGGCAACAAGGGGCGGTACGGCCTGCCAGCTACCGCCCAGGGCGGCGTGCAGGGCCAGAGCGGAATCAAGCTGTGCGCGGGTATTGCGGATGGCCTGCTGCGCAGATTCAAGCTGCGCATCTTCAGCGGCCAGCATATCGAGCCGGCTTTTTCGTCCAGCGAGAAGTTGCTCGACAGCCGCTTTCAGCTCGGCCTGTTGCCGCGCCTGTGTGGCGAGCAGTGCTTGCTGCTGTTCGACAGCGGCCTGCCGCGCCTGTAGGGCCTGTTCGACATCGGAAAATGCGGCCAGCCCAGCCTTGCGATATTCCAGCAGCGCGATCTCGGCTTCCCGCTGCCTGGCATCGAGTCGCGCCGCGCGCGCGCCACCGTCGTAGAGCGGCAGGCTGATCTCAGGGCCGATGCCGAACAGTCCGACGCTACCCGACAGCGCCCGATGCAGCAGGTCGGTGGCTAGCCCCAGCTCTGCTGTCAGCCGGAACTGTGGGAACTGTTCGGCGCGAGCAACGCCAATTTGAGCCTGCGCTGCTTGCAGGCGTGCAGCCGCTGCACGCAGATCCGGGCGGCGTTGCAACAGTGTGGATGGCAGGCCGGCTGGCACCGTGGGCTGCACGATGCCGCGCAAGGCCTGCGGGCCAATGCTGTAGCCCTCTGGCAACTGGCCGCACAGCAGCGCCAGCCGCCACTCGCTGCGCTGGCGTTGGCGCTGCCACTCGCGCTGCTGCGCCTGCAACAAGCCAAGCGCCTGCTGTGCGGCGGCCACTGGTTGGCGGTCGATGCGGCCTGCATCCTGTCGCGCCGTTTCCAGCGCCAGGCGTTGTTCGGCGAGGACGCTGCGCTGTTGCAGCAGGCCCCGTTGTTCGTCGGCTTCGGCAATGTCGAAAAAATGCTGCGCCACCTGAGTCGCCAGCAGGATGCGCGCGGTTTCAAGGTCGTAGCCCCTTGCCATGGACTCCGCCTCGGCACTGCTCACCAGCCCGCTGACCCGACCCCAGAAGTCCAGCTCATAACTGGCATTGAGACCCAGCCGGTAGATGGTGGGATTGCGACCGCTGCGATCCCGCACCGCAACGGCGGCGCTATCCACCGGCCCTGCATTCAGACTCAATGACGGCTGCTGCAAAGCGCCCGCTTCCAGCTCGGCATCGCGGCCTAAACGCAGGCGCTGGGTGGCGATCAGCAGATCGGGATTGGCGGCTGCCGCTTGTTGCAGCAGTGCCAATAGCGCGGCATTGCCGAAGCGCATCCAGAACTCGCCTGCCGCATCCGGCACTACCGATTCGCTGCCGCCTGTCTGCCACGCGGCAGGCGTGGGCAGCACCGGGGCCGGTGCCAGCGGCGCGCTGGCGCAAGCACTCAGCGTGAACACCCACGCCAGCAGCGCGCAGCGGCGACCGGCCGTCATGGCGCACTGCCCATGCGCACGATCACGCGCTGGCCGATCAGCAGCGGCACTTCGCCCAGCGACAGGATGCACTCGACGACACGATCATCCTTGGCGGCAGCGCGCACCTCTGGCAGGGCACGCACCGGGCCGACGGCGCGGGCAATGCTCAGCAGCTTGGCCGGATAGATGCGGCCATCACCTGCCTCGGCCTCGACGGTCGCATTCATGCCGATCTTGAGATGGGCAATCAGGCGCTCATCGACTTCGGCACGCACGATCAACGGCGCATCGGGCGCAAACCAGATCACCGGCGCGCCGACGCTGACCGATTCACCCCGATGCACTTCTGCGCGCAGCACCCGCCCGCGTCGGGGCGCCAGGATCACTCGCTGCTTCAGTTGCAGCGCGAGGCGCTGCTGTTGCAGGCGGCTGCCGTCGTCGGCGAGCTGCGCGGCTTGCAGGCTGGCCTTGAACGATTGCACCTGGGCCTCGGCCTGCCGCAGCACATCGCCAGCCTCGGCCTGTATCGCAACCAGTCTGCGCAGGCGCAGCGCCTCATCTTCCGCGAGTGCCAATTGCCGACTCAGCGCCTGCACCGCCTGCTGCCCGCGCTTGCGTTCAAGCGCAATGACTTGCTCGTCAAGCCGCAGGGCTTGCTCATCCAACCGCATCAATACGGCACCGGCGGCAACTGGCTCGTCGCTGACCGCGGCGATCTCGCTGACCACGCCATCACCCTTCGCACTGAGGCGGCGCGTGCCGCCCTGCACATCGACCCAGCCAGGTGCGGCAGCGAGCGTGGTGACATTGCCCGCCGATTGCGCGCTGACGGCCTCGCGCGGCTCTGACAATTGCCAGAAGCCGATGAACATCGAGCCGACGATGGCCAACGCCAACAGCAAGAGCAGCCAAAGTGAGCGTTTCATGCAGCCTCGCCGGTAAGGGGTGAGCGCACGGCAGGTGCCATGCGCTGGTCTTGGTGGATAACGCCGTTGCGAAGCTGCAACACGCGCTCGGCGTGGCACATCAGCTGCGGGTCGTGGGTGACGACGATGACCGTGGTGCCATGGAGATGCGCGATGTCTTGCAACAGCGCGACCACCCGTTCGCCATTGCTGCTGTCGAGCGCGCTGGTGGGTTCATCGGCGAACAGCACCCGGGGCTGGGTGACCAGCGCACGGGCAATGGCAACGCGCTGCTTTTCGCCGCCGGAGAGCTCACTGGGTCTGAGCTGCGCGCACGCCGACAAGCCCACTTCGGCCAGCGCGGCTTCGGCGCGTGCCTGCGCTCGCGCCTTCAGCTCGCCGCCAAAGCGCAGTGGCAAGGCTACCTGCTCTAAAGCGGTCAATGCCGGGAACAGATTGAAGCCTTGAAAGATGTAACCGCAGTGCTGATAGCGGAAGCGTTCCAGCGCACGCGCGGTCAGCGACCAGAGCATGGTGCCGCTGACACTCACCTGCCCTGCATCGGGTCGAAGCAAGCCGCCGAGTGCGGCCAGCAGGGTGGACTTGCCAGAACCGGATGCGCCCATCACCAAGGTCACCTCGCCCGGCCAGAACTCGACCGAGAGCCGGTGCAGCACGCGGGTCTGCGCCGCACCGCGACCAAAGCTGTGCATCAGATCGGCGGCGACGACGCTGGCCGTCATCGCAGCAGCTCCGCCGGTTGCAGCCGATACAACTCGCGTAGCGCCAGCAAGCCCGAACACACTGCGGTGAGCAATCCCACCGCCATGGCCACCGCGATACCGAGACCACTGAGGGCAAACGGCACGTAAAAGTGCTGCGCCAGCTGCGCCACCAGCGCCACCAGCAGCAGCATGAGCACGCCGCCACCCGCGCCGATCCACGCCGCCTGTTCAACGATGACTGCACCCAAGCGCGCCGCCGGCACGCCGATGGCGCGAAACGTGGCGTATTCGCGCAGCTGGCTCAGCACCACGCCGCGCAGGGTCTGGCTGGTGATGACCACCGCAATCAGCAGGCCCAGCACGGTGGAAAATAGAAACCCGGCCCCGACGCCAGATTCTTCCAGCCACCAGCGTTGCGACTGCTGCGAAAGCTGCACGCGCGTCCAGGCTTTGGCGGTCTTGGGCGGTAACAGGGTTAGCAAGTCATTGACCACGGTTGCAGGCTCGGCACCCTTTCGTAGTTCTGCCAGCACAAAGGTGACCAGGCCGACATCGTCGCCCTCGCGGTCGAGCAAGCCGCGCAGGGTTTGCTGCGAGGTGAACACATAAGTGGTGCCAATACTGCGCAGGCCCTGGCTCAACCCCACCACGCGCACGCGGTGGCCATTGATCTCGGCCATGCCCGCCGTCGTCGTATCCAGCTTGTTGGCCTCGCTGCGATCCACCACCACGGTATTGGGCGTGGCAAGCAAGGCGCAGAGCCATTGCTTGAGCGGTGCCGGGCAGCTCAGGGCGCTGGCGGATGGACTGATGCCGACCACGGTGACTGGCAGCGTCGTGCCGCTCGCACTGCGCCAGCTGCCATCACGCACCCGCAGCGTTTCAGTGCGGGTGATGTCGGCATTGGCCCGCACGAGTGCGGCCAGCGAGGCGGGAATCTCTGCGGACTGATCGAGGCTCTGAGTGGCCGGTGCCGTGATCCAAACAGACGCCGCCGTGCTGTCAGCCAGCACCGTGACGGTGCCGAACATGCCCACCAGCAGCCCCAGTTGCACCAGCATCAGCACGCCCGCGAACGTCACCGACAGCAGTGCTGGCAGAAAGCGTCGCCACTCGAACAGCAGGATCGTGCGGGCCAGCGACATGGCAAGGGTCTACTCGTTGTCCTTGCCATAGAGCAGCTCGCGCGGCGGCGCGCCGTCGTAAACCCGGTTCAAGCGCATTTGCAGATAGGCGCTGCGCACAAAGATGTAAGGGTCGAAGGCATTGTCGATCAGCGACTCGCTGCCGATCAGTTTGCTGCGGGCATCCACTATCTGCCCACCCAGCAATGCCACTTCTTCGGTCAGCGGCACATAGCTGCCCAGTTGCGTCGGCGAGTCGGCCAATCGCCCCAGCAGATCGCGGTTGGTGCTCGGCCCCAGCAAGGGCAGCATCAGATACCAGCCCTCGCCCACCCCATAGCTGCCCAAAGTCTGGCCGAAATCTTCGCGGTTGCGAGGCAGGCCCGCGTCGGTGGCGACATCCATCAGTCCTGCAAAGCCAGCCGTCGTATTCAGCAAGAAACGGCCGGTATCGGCAGCGGCCTGTCTGACCTTGAATTGCAGCAGATCGTTGACGATGGTTCGCGGCTCGTCGAGATTGTTGAAGAAATTACTCACCCCTTTGCGCGCAAAGTCGGGCGTCACTTTCTGGTAGCCCAGCGTCACGGGTTTCAACACGTATTTATCAGCGCTGCGATTGAAGCTGAATACCGCGCGATTCACCGGCTCCAGTGGGTCGCTGGGATTATCCAGCGGCGCGTGCGCACAGCTCGCCAGCCACATCGCGCTGCCCACGGTGAGCAGTGATGACCATCCACTACCTTGCGTCACTTGAAGTCGCTCATCATCTGGTCGAGCAAGGACAAGCCCTCGGTGCTGCGGATGCAGTTGCCGATGTAGGACGGAAAGCTCGGTGCCAGCTCGAAGCCCTCATCCAGCAAGCGCTGGTTATCGAACTTGTAGTTGAGCAGCGAGAAGCCGCCATAGAGCTTCACCGCCTTGGTCACCAGACGGCGGTTGGTAATGCCCAGACGTGCCTTGAAGTCGGGCACCAGCGAGGGAATATCGCTCTCCTTGATCTGCTGCCAAGAGGCTGCGAGCGACGGGATGTGACGGGCATCCGACATCGCCAGTTCGATGTCCCTGAAGCTCGCGCATCGAGGACCGGCAGAGATGTGGTAGAGGTCGCTACTCAGGTGCTGTTTGTAGGTCAGCAGCAGCAGTGCTTTGGCGCAGTAGTCCACCGGGATGACATCCACGGTTTCATCCAGGCTGCACATGAAGCGGCCCAGATCCTGCGCCATGCGGAACACCCAGAAGATGCTGCTCGAAGGCTTGCAGCCCAGTAGGGTGTGGCCCACCACAATCGAAGGCCGTGCCACCACCAGCGGCAGACCGGGGATCATCTTCATCTGGCGCTCAGCCTCGGCCTTGGAAGCCGTATACGGCACCAGGTGGCCTTCGGCCTCCGGCAATTGCCAGCTCTCCTGCACCGGCGACACCTTGCCTGCACCGCAAGCCATCGCCGTGCCGATGTGCACGAATCGTTCGAGCAATGGCGACTTCGCCATGCGCTTGGCAAACGCCACAGTTCCAAACACGTTCACCGGCCAGATACCGGGGTGGTTGCCAAACGAGGCGACTGCGGCACAGTTCATGACGTGCGTCACCCGGTTGAGGCGCACATCGTCAGCAAAGGCTTCCACATCGGCCAGATCACCCAGCAGGATTTGCCGGGTGCTCAGCTGTTCGAGCGGTGCAATCTTCGACTCAAAGCGGCCTAGTGACTCGACCACGCGCTGCAAGCCTTCTTCAAGTGTTTTGGCACGCACCAGAAACAGCAGGCTGTCGATGCGACCGCTTTCCATCGCCGCGATGGCGCAAGCGCCGCCTATGAAGCCGGTGGCCCCGGTGATGAGCGTCATCGATTGCGGCGTGCGCAGATGTTCGCTGGGGCAAGACACCATCATCGGCAACGCGAGTGGGAGCTTGGTATGGATCGCACGCCCTTGGGTGGGCGTTCTGGCCTCAGGGTGGAACTGTTGCATGGGAATCCTTCAGTCGGCACCGCAAACCGGTTTGTTTGCGTGCTGAGCAGTAGAGGCCCCGCGCCTTAAGAAACTATTAGGCGCTTCAGATGTGATTCAGCGATCGTGGTCGGCGCGATCAACGGTGCGATGTAAGACGCTGACTGGGATCATGGCCCAAGCCCCGACGCGATGTCGCCCCACCTCACCACGCCTGATTCATTTCGGCTTCAGCCGCGCCAATGAGTATCGGTAGTCAATTATTTGTCCTTCCACCGGAGTCAATGGAATGAATCGTTTGATGAGCAGTGCAGCTTTGAGCTTGATGTTGGGCATGGCAGGTCATGCCATTGCCAACGACGCCACTGGCGCGATTATCGGTGGCGTGATCGGTGGCGGCGCCGGGGCAGCGGTCGGGCACTCTGTAGGTGGACGCGATGGCGCCATTATTGGAGGTGCCATCGGCGGTGGCGCCGGTGCGGCCATCGGCAGCAATGCGGGCGGCCGACATCCGGCCCAGCCGCAGTATCGTTCGCGCGGCGATGAGCACGACCACGACGACAAGCATCACGGTCGTAAACACGGCAAGAAAGACAAACACCGTGACGAACACGATGATTAGTCAGCAGATGATTTGCACTTAATGAAGTCGGCCGAAAGGCCGGTTTCTTCATTGAGACGATGAAAAATGGAGTGCATTCACACGTGACGCGGAAAGCTCTAGCCGATATCGAGCAATCTCCTCGCCGCTGGCGTGCTGAAAATAGAACGCCTGCTTCCAATCAAAAGGACGGTCGCGGCCACCGGCGATGCCGTGCAGCCGATAGGGCCGATACAGCTTGTAGAAGTTCCGGGCGAAGACCTTGAACAGTTGTCGCCCCAGCAAGCGTGAAAGCCAGTGCATCACCGCAACGACCCACCAGGGCGAGCTGGCGAGGCAGAACTTGAGCTCCGGTGAAAGCTCCCGATCCGGTTGTTCAAGTGCCAGCAATTTAGCAGTGAAGGGTCGGAATGCCTGACTGCCAATGGCAAACAGGGATTGCTGGATCGGCCACTTTGGGGTTTTTCTCAGCGCGCGGCCGAACAGCAGCACGTCCGGCTTGAGAGTTGCAAGCAAGTCGGACATTGCTTGTGCCGAGAGCAAGACATCCTGCTCTACATACACCAAGGCATCAAAGCCACAGGCCTCGGCATATTGCAGTCCAAGCACAACACTGAGCGTCCACCCACTGAGATGTCCTGTGGCGTTTTGCGAATGGCCTGGATTTTGAGTCAGGCGCAATACCACCTCATTCTTCAAACCGCCGATTAGTGTCGCTGGCGGAGAAACCGGCGAGGCCGAGTCCACGACCAACAGGCTGCACTCCATGCCTTGGGGCAGTGCGCGTTCAAGCGACTGCGCCCACAAGCGTCGAAATGCCGCACCGCGAATCTCATCCACGCCGTAGGTGTCGTAGTTACGCGGAATATCGCTGCAATACCAGCCGCTCACGATCAGTATTTTCACAGAGCCTCGAAGATCAGCATCACATGTGGGTCAAGGGCTAGCGCGGTGTGAGTCCAGCGACCACACGAGGTTCCACTCGTTCAGCCTCCATATCTCCCCCCACGCCTTGTCGAACGAATCGCATCCTGCTGCTTGTGCGTGCAGTGCGCGCTTAGCCCAGTTCTACCGGGATGAACAGGCGTTGACCATCCCGTTGAATCAGCAAGGCCAGCGGTGCCTGCGCGTTGTTGCTCAGCATCACCAGTTGTTGGATGCTGGTCAGGAGGGCCCCGTTCGCTGAGATCACGATATCGCCAGCCGCGATTCCTGCGGCGGCGGCCGCTTCGTGCACAGCTTCAACCATCAGTCCTGTGGTCTCGGTCTGCTGCTGCTCGGCCGCACTCAGGGGTCTCAGCGCAAGACCCAGTCGGGCCGCTTCTGCACCGTCGGGAGACGGCGTCACCGGGAGTCTCGCCGACAGCTCACCGAGTTGCGCCGTCAAGCGGCTGATCTGGTGTTCGCGCCAGATTTCAATGACCACCTTCTGCCCCGGTGCGAGTGCGGCCACCTCGCTGGGCAGTGCCGAAGATTCAACGACCGAATGTCCATTGAAGCGCAGGATCACGTCTCCCGCCTTCAACCCCGCCAGATCGCCAGAGCTGCCGCGATCCACCTTTGCAATCAGAGCGCCTTCCGGTTTCGTCAAGCCAAAACTGCGTGCCAGCATGCCGTCGACAGGTTGCACGGTGACGCCCAGTTTGCCACGCGTAACATGCCCGCTGGCTTGTAGTTGCTGGCTGACGTTCATCGCCACGTCGATCGGGATGGCGAACGAGATGCCCTGGTAGCCGCCGCTGCGGCTATAAATCTGCGAATTGATGCCAATCACCTCACCCGCCAGGTTAAAAAGCGGGCCGCCAGAGTTGCCGGGATTGATGGCGACATCGGTCTGCAAGAATGGCACGTAGGAGCCGTCGGGCAGCACCCGCCCCTTGGCACTGACGATGCCCTGCGTGACGCTGTTCTCCAGCCCGAACGGCGCCCCGATCGCTACCACCCATTCACCGACGGCGACCTTGCTGGAATCACCGAGTCGCACGGTGGGCAGACCCTTGGCGGCGATTTTCAGCACGGCGACATCACTCGCCTCGTCCAGGCCGATGACCTTGGCGGTGAACTCGCGGTGGTCGGTTAGTTTGACGATCACTTCTTTCGCATCGGCGACGACATGCGCATTGGTGAGCACGACCCCGTCCGCTGCAACGATGAATCCAGAGCCTTCACCATAAACCGTTTGCTGTGACCCACGCGGCGTCTGCTGAAATGGCGACGTGGCGCTGCCAGGCCCCATACCGGGGCCACGAAATGATCGGGGTGGTGAGCGCTCCTGATTGGCGGTCTTCACCCCTTCACTGACAGTGATGTTGACGACGGCAGGGCCATACTGCCCTACCAGTGCGGCGAAATCAGGCAACACGATCTGTCCTGCACGAATCGTCTGGCTCGTCTCTACGGACACATCAACTGCATCGGTCGCGAGTGCAATGATGGGGAGGGCCAAGAGTGCAGCGCCGAACCCGGAAAGTGCAGAGCGTCTTCGGCGGAAGCAAAAAAGCGGCATGGCGTCATCCTTAACGACTCGGCGAAAGGCCGGGGATCGGATGCCATGTTGCAGCGGCAATCTTAGGTGGTCGTTAAGAAAATCCGGCGGTGCGCATCGAGATGCGCTGCACTGCGCCCGAACACACAGCCCTGCGGGATGCAGCATGGCCACTGTGCTTGCGGCCCAATGCAATACCGCCCAGGTCTTGACGACGCAGACTCCATTCGTAAGACTCAGTAGGGATTGTTTGCATGTTTAGGTCGTATGGCGAAAGTGCCGACGACGATACTGAGGCCGCCAACAGCGGCCTCAGTTGTTTCCGGGGCTGGGAATGTATTTTTGCTGCGTCGATGAAGCTGGATACCTTGCTGCTCTGTCGTCAACAAGCTCCATCGCACTCCCCTTACTGGTCATTTCTCAATGTCTGCCTTGAGTGCTCACTACGAACTGCCGAAAAACGTCGAGCGCTACCTGGCCGCCCTGTCTGAGCTTTATGGGCATGAGGGAAAGCGGCAGTTGCAGGAACTCATCGTCAATGCGGGTATCGTCGTTCATGAGGGATGGAGCACCGATAGCTGGAATGGCGGAACCTATGGGCATGCGCTGTTTCTGACAATCCCCAAACCGCTTTTTTTAAGTTGCGTGAAGCAGAAGGATGAACTGAGCGCGCTCATTGCGACCGACTTGAACAAACTTCACTCCTTCAAGAACGAGTGCATCGCCGAGGTGTTCATCGACCTCGCCGCAGGCGATAACCTGGACTGGCGCAAGGAGTCCGGGCTACAAACCATGGGCAAGAGAATCACCAGCCCTGATGCCATCAAACGAATCTGGGATGACGACTGCTTTCGCTTGTTCCTCAGCCATAAAACAGAGGTCAAGAAAGAGACGGCGGAATTGAAGGCACAGTTGCGAGCCTTCGGATTTTCCTGCTTTGTTGCGCACGAAGACATCCAGCCCACTCAAGCCTGGCAGGACGAGATCGAAAACGCGCTTGCCAGCATGGATGGCTTCGTCGCCCTGCTGACAGATAACTTTCACGAGAGCTACTGGACTGACCAGGAAGTTGGGTATGCCTTCGCCCGCGGCGTGCCGCTGATCTCCGTACGTCTGGGCAAGGATCCGTATGGCTTTATCGGAAAGTTTCAGGCTTTGTCTTGTAGCTGGGCGTCGGCGGCTGAAGAGATCGTCCGCCTGCTACTCAAGAACGACCGTGCTTTCAGCGCCTACATCAAAGCCATCCGCGCCTGCCCGAACTGGGACGCCGGCAATGTGCTTGGGCTGGCCCTCCGGGGTGTCGCGGGCTTGTCAGCGCAGCAAGTGGACGATCTGATATCGGCCTACAACGAGACTGACGAACTGCGTGGCAGCTTTGCCTTCAACGGCAGCAAGTCGGGGCAATATGGCCCCGGCTTGATCGCGCATTTGAATCGACAAGGCGCGCGACAATTTCGTCGCTCACCGCAGCGCCTGATCGAGGACGCACCGTGACTGTGAAGCGATGTATCTGCGATGGACAAGGCAAGTCATGACGATCACCCGCAGCGTGCCTCCACCGTATCCCCGAAGCCCAACGGCATTGACGCGCGTCTTCGGCAATGCGGGCAAGCTGCTGGGCGGAAAATTGGCGGCGGCGGTGATCGGTCTGGTTTATCTCTCACTGGCGGCCCGCACCTTGGGACCGCGTGATCTTGGCGTGTTGGTGCTGATCGGTTTCTACACGCTGCTCGTTGGTAATTTTCTGGTGGTGCAGGGCTGGCACACACTGCTGCGCTTTGCGCCTGAATGCCCGGACGACGTTGCCTTCTGCCGCCTGTTCCAATACTTGGGAGCGATCGAAGTGGGCAGCGGTATCCTCGCCATCTGCCTGGCTGCTCTGGCGGCGGCACCCTTGGCTCCACTGCTCGGCTGGCCGCCAGAGGCCAGCGGGCTGGCAGCCCTGTATTCGCTCGCCATCATCTCCAACATGCAGACCACACCGGCGGCCGTGCTCAATCACTTCGATCGCTTTGATCTGCTCACGGCTCAGCAGTTGAGCGGCCCGCTGGTGCGACTCGTGGGTGCTGCCCTAGCCTGGGCGCTGGAGGGCGGCTTGACCGGATTCGTCATCGCCTGGCTGCTCGGCTCCATCGTCGAAGGCCTCGTGCAATGGCTGCTGGCGCTGTACGAGCTTCAACGCCGCCGGATGCTGAAGCCGGGTTGGTCGTGGCCACGCGGGATGAGTGCTCGCCATCCCGGCATCGTGCGCTTTCTCATCACCAACAATCTCGACATCGGCTTAGCCGACGCCACAGGCCGCATCACGCCCTTGGCCGTGGGTGCCATGCTGGGGCCAGCGGCGGCGGGCCTGTATCACCTCGCACTGCGGCTGGGCATGGTGCTGGCGCAGCCGGTGCTGGTGCTCGGCCGCACGGTCTACCCGGAGCTCTCTGCCCTCGCCGCGCGCGGCGCACACGCTGCGGCCCTGAAACTCGCGCAGCGAACCGGACTAATTGCAGTCGGCTTTGGCCTGGTGGTCTGCGGCGTGTTTGTGGTGGCGGGCAAGGCCTTGCTCACGCTGGTTGGCGGACCGGGATTCGAGGGTGCTTATGTGGTGCTGCTGCTGATTGCAGGGGCACGCACGGTGCATCTGTTCGGCTTCCCTTTCGGCTCGGCGCTTGTGGCCTTCGGGCGGCCGCAAGCCATGCTGTGGATCAATCTGCTGGCCACGGTCGTACTGCTGCCCTTGCTGGTGCTCGCCGTGCTGCGGCTGGGTTTGTCTGGGGCCGGATTTCATGCCCTGGCTTATGCGTTGTTGACCGTCGGCGGCGTGCTTCTGGTATTGCGCCGCAGTACTCAGCGAGAGCTGCCAACTACCGTCTGAAGCGATGCACATCCACTACCTCATCAATGGTTTGAACGGTGGCGGGGCAGCATTTCCCATCCCCGATCTGGTGGCGTGCATGAAGGGGCATGGCCACTCCGTGCGGGTGCTGGCCCTGACGCGGCAAGATGGCAAATCGGCCGTGCGGCTCGATGAAGCGGGTATCGACTGGGCAGTGCTCGATGCCGGGTCTGGTCACTGGCTGACTGCCGCCCACACACTCGACGAACTGCTGCGTGAGGATCGCCCCGATGTGCTCTGGACCTCCCTCACACGCGCCACGGTCTACGGGCAGCTACTGGGCAGGCGGCATCGAATCCCGGTGGTGAGCTGGCAACACAATGCCTACCTCAAACCAGCCAACCGCCATCTGCTGCGATGGACCCAAAAACTCAGTCGGCTCTGGATCGCCGATTCTCAAACTGTTGCTGACTTCACCGCCCGCGAGTTGGGCGTCGATCCCGGTTTGATCGTGCAATGGCCGATCTTCCGCGCCCGCACCGATGTCGCTCAGGCCAAGGCGGCGGTGCGCAAGGAACGCCTTCGCATCGGGAGTCTCGGCCGCTTGCACCCCAACAAGTGCTACTCGCATCTGATTGCTGCCGCAGCGCTGTTGAAGGCTGAGTCTCCCTCGCTGGCGCAGCGGGTGGAGTTCGTCATCGGCGGCAGTGGCAAGGAACACGCGAGCTTGCTTGCACAAGCCCGCGACCTTGGCCTGGACAATGTCCACTTCGAGGGCTTTGTCGAGAACACGGCCGATTTTCTGGCCAGCCTGCACGGCTACATTCAAACCTCACACCACGAGGGCATGTGCATTGCCGCCCACGAGGCCATGCAGGCAGGCCTGCCGGTGATTGCTACCGCCGTTGGTGAATTACAGCGAAGTGTGCTGCACGGAAAAACCGGATGGCTGTGTGCGGTTGGCGATGTGCAGGCCTTGTGCTCAGCAGTGGTGGCGCTAGCCAGCGATCCGACGGAGGCAGCCGTGATGGGCGTAGCAGGCCGTAGCAGGGTGCTTGATCGCTACGGTGATGCCGCCTTTCAACGCGCGGGGAGCCAAGTAATTTCAAGAATTGAAGCCCTGGTGACTGAAGCTCACGGTCGATCTGGAGCACCGCAATGAGGCGATTTATATCGCTCGCCCTGCTGCTGCCGATGTCTGGCGATGCCGCTGGACTATCAGCCCGCTCCAAGACTGAGATTTCGCACCTGCTCACTTATGTCGCCACTTCCGGCTGCGACTTTTACCGCAACGGCAGTTGGAACCCCGCTGCGGCCGCCTCCAAGCATCTGGAGAGCAAATACCACTACTTGGCAAATCGCCAAAAAATCTTGGATGCCGAGCAATTCATTGCCAAGGCCGCAACTCAAAGCAGTGTGAGCGGCACTGCGTATCAGGTTCGCTGTGAGGGCATTGCAGCAGTGCCGAGCGCCATATTCATGACGGAAGAACTGCTGCGCTTTCGCCAACACTTAGAGGCACGGCCATAACGCCCCATTCCGCCACTTGAGCCTCACGCAGACGCAGCGACGCCTCGCGTTCGGCGATGTAATCGCGGGTCAGCGGCACCGTGTCGTTGCGCACAGCGAGCTGCACTTGAAACACCACCACGTCATCGTGGCGAAACACCGCCTCGCAAGACGCCAGGTAGAACTCCCACATGCGGCAGAAACGCTCGTCGCTCAGCGCCTTGGCCTTGTCGCGGTTGGCAGCGAATCGCTCGCGCCAGATTCGCAAAGTTGAAGCGTAGTGAATGCGCAATACTTCGATGTCAGTCACCACGAGGCCAGAGGCCTCAATGGCGGGCATCATCTGCGACAGTGTTGGCGTGTAGCCGCCTGGGAAGATGTATTTGTCGAGCCAAGGCTCGGCATGAACCGGCACGCCGGTACAGCCAATGGTGTGCAGCAACATCACGCCATCGTCTTGCAACAGGCGGCGGCAGTGGCGGAAGTAGGTTTCGTAATGCGGCAAACCGACATGCTCGAACATGCCGACCGAGACGATGCGATCAAACTGGCCTTGCAGCTCGCGGTAATCCTGAAGCCGATACTCGATACGCTTCTGGAGCCGCTTTTGCTCAGCCCTGTATTTGGCGGTCTTCAGCTGCTCTTGCGACAGCGTGATGCCCAGCACGCTATCCGCATCGGCCACTTCGGCCAGATACAGCGCCAGGCCACCCCAGCCGCAGCCAATGTCGAGCACACGCTGGCCGGGGGTGATGTTGAGCTTGGCGGCAATGTGGCGCTTCTTGGCGAGCTGCGCTTGTTCCAAGGTTTGGCCCGGATGCTCGAAGTAAGCGCAGGAATACTGCCTTCCGGCATCCAGGAACAGGTCATACAGGCTTTCACCGAGATCATAGTGATGCGCGACATTGCGCTCTGATCGTTGGCGATCGTTGCGCTGGGTTCTGCGGCGGCGGGCGAAGCGCAGCGAGTCGAGCGCTTCCAGCCAGCGATTGGGCTTGGCGTTCTGCACGTTCTGCATATTGTTGATGAGCAGCGCCATCACCTCGTAGAGCGTGCCCCGCTCCACCACCCAGCGGCCGTCCATGTATAGCTCGCCGAGCTGCATTTCAGGGTCGATCAGCAAGGCCCACTCGGCTCTCGCGTCACTGAAGCGGATGGCGAGCGATGCCGTCGGTGCGTCGCCCACAACGAAACGCTTGCCCTTCGCGGTTACCACTTCCAGTGCGCCGCGCGTGACCAGACTGCCGAGCAGTTTGTGCAAGAGTGATTTCATCCGATCAACCTCCTGAACGAGAGAACTGCTGGGTGGCCGCAAACTCGGCAATGGCTTCGGCCCCACGCAAGGACGAAGGCTTGTCAGTGAGATCGAAGCTGTAGTTGAAGAGGTCCTTTTGGGTATCGCGGTAATACGAGTGGCTGGCAAAGGCCGCATCAATGGCAGCTTCAAGATGTGTCGCGTCATCGAGCACCGGCCCGGCCTTCCAATGCCGGTAGTTGTCATCGTCTGACCAGGAAGCGCTATGCGAGTTGAGAAACGCGCAAGGGCGCGGACGGTGCAAGAACTCGTAGATCTGGCTGCTGGCATCGCCCAGATAAAAATCCGCCGCCTGGGTGTAGCTCATGTCGCAACTCTTTTCGCTACCCGTGTCGATGAGCATGTGCGGGCAGTGGCGATAGCGCGCCGGGATGTCACCGGGCGTGTCGAGGCTCAGACAATCCAGCGAGACCTGCACACTTTTCTTGAACAACATGACGTGCGGCGCAAAGATGAGGTTGTATTTGCCAGACTGGTAGAACGCCTCAAGCACCTGCTGACCGTCCCGATACCAGGACGAAAGATGCGGCGAGCAATGCGGGTTGTAGAGCACGGTTGGCCGGTCGTTGTTGAACAGCCTGGGTCGTGCCTCGGTGTTTGCGTGCAGATCAAACTTGGCGTAGCCGATGATCGCGTGGCGACTGTTGCGCAGCAGTCCGGCGGTCTCCAACCGATCACGGATTTTCATCCCCGACATCAGCACCAGATCAAACTTGCCGCTGGCGCGATCAAAGCCGATCTCACGATCTCCGGCGCCATGCCGGGTATGGACGAACTTCAAATGCTTGAGCCCGAAATGGCTACGCAGCAGCAGGCTGGTTTTCTCCGGCACGACCAGCAGATCGAGGCTGCGAAACAGCGAGCGGTTGGCCAGCAGCACGGCAATACGGGTAAACGGCAGCACGCGGTCAAGCGGCCCTTGCAACAGGCGCAGCCACGCCGGCAAGCGCAGCAGACGGATATCGCACCGGGGCAGCAAATACTGTTGCGCAGCGCGTTGCAGATAGTCGAACTGCGCCTGACTGCTTACCAGCAGCAACACCTGCATCTCCGGTGCGTGCCGGATCAACTCCAGCGCAATCGGAGCGCTGTGCGCCACTTGATGCAGATGGTCATGGTTGAACAGAAACCCACAGCGCACCGTCGTTTCGCTAGCAGCTGCTTTGGTTGCCGCTGCCGTCTTTTTCGCACTCATCACTGCCTCACAGTTCATGGCCCGATATGCGGGCGCCACGACCTTGAGGTGGAAAAATTAAGTGGGAATTAGCTCCCGTTCAGTTTGCGATCAACGGGTTTTCCGGGGCCGCTCCAAGTGGTCCCAGTCGCGACATGAAGGCACCGCTAGATGCAGGATTGCAGAGCGCAATCGGCTGACCCGGCGGTATGCAGTCCATAGAACGCGACAGCACTCGAATACGAGCTGGCGACGTGCCAAAACCCAAAGCCCAGCCAGATCAGCACGGCAATCAGCCCCAGCATCAGCGGCCGCGCGCGCGCGTGGTCAAACTGTGGCTGTTGCAGAGCAAATGCGCTGGTGAGGCTCAGTCCCAGCAGCACCCCACCGAGCACATCCGAAGGCCAATGCGCCGCCAGATACACCCTTGAGATGGCAACGCTGGCAATCGCTGCCGCGGCGGCAACGATCACCACCGCCTTTTTGCGAGCCGACAGGGCATTGCTGACGAGCCATGCCAGAGCACTCCACAGTGCCGCCTCCGAAGTGGCATGACCGCTTGGGTAGCTGAAAGCCTGCCTGCCGGTGTAGTAATCCATAGGCCGGGGGATCGCCATCCCCATCTTCAACAGGGGGATGCCCCAGGCGACCAGCAGCATCATCAGAGCGAAGCCGGCTGCGAGCCGCCAACAGCGTCGCCACAGCAGCCAGGCGACACAGGCCAGCGTCACGACGGTATTGACGATGCCATCGCCCAGCAGCGTCACCGTCAGCATGAAGGCATCAAGTTGCTCGCTGCGCCCGCTCTTCAAGCTGTCGCTGACGAAGCTATCGAATGGCTGGCTGCTGGCTGTCAACACCGCCCCGGTGACCAGCAGAAAAGCCGCACCCGTGAGCAGCAGGCAAAAGTCGAGTGCCTGCCAGCGATGTGAACGCTCGGCGGGGGATGTCATGTTTTGGAGACCGTCACGCCATCGCGCGTCGGCGCGCGCAGAAACGCCATCGCCAGCAGCGGCAACAACATCAGGCACAACAGGGTGGATGACGCCAGCCCCCCCAGGATCACGATCGCCATCGGGCCTTCGATTTCCTGCCCGGCGGCACTGGCGTTGAGTGCGACCGGCAGCAGGCCGAGTGCGGCGAGGCCCGCCGTGAGCAGCACCGGCAGCAGACGTTCGCGGGCGGCGCGCAGTGCGGTGGCGATATTCCAGGGTGCCGCCTCGTGCAGCACCAGATGATCGAGGTGCGACAGCAGCAGAATGGCGTTACGCGCGGCAATGCCGAACAGGGTGACGAAGCCCACCAGCGAGCCCAGCGAGAGAATGCCGCCGGTGCCGGCAACAGCAATCGCCCCGCCGACCAGCGCGAACGGCGCGGTGAGCAGCACCAGTGCGGCGCGGCGGGCGTCGCCCAAGCCAACGATGAGCAGCAGCGTCATCAGCACCAGCGCCAGCAGGCTGTTGCGACCCAGTTCGCGGGTGGCGGCGGCCTGGGCCTCCGCCTCGCCGGTGATGCGCAGGGTGACGCCATCCGGCAGCTTGTTTGCCGCCAGGGCCGTCTCGGCACTGCGGACGAATCCGGCCACGTCGGCGGTGGCGGGATTCACCGTCACCACCTGCCTGCGCAGCGCGGCTTCGTGTTCGATCACTGAGCGGCTGTCTTCGATGCTGAGATCGGCGACTTGCTCCAGCCGCACTGCGGGGCCGGCGGCACCGCGCACCAGGAGCTGTCGCAGATTGTCGATGCTGGGCGCGGCATCGCCCACCAGCCGCAGGGTGACGGGCGTGACGCGGTCGCCCGCAAACACCTGGGCAGCGCGCACGCCCTGATGCGCGGCTTGCAGCGTCTCGGCAATCTCGCCGGGGCGGATGCCATCCAGCGCCATCGCCTCGGTGTTGAGCTGCACCACCACGGCGGGCGAACGCTCGGCAACACGCACTCGCACATCCGCCGCCTGCGGCAGGCCGCGCAAGGTGCTGGCGACCTGTTCGGCGGCGCGGTCGAGTGCGTCGAGATCGTTGCCAAACAGCGTAAGCACCACGGCGGCGGTGGAGCCGGAGATCGCCTCGCCGATGCGGTCGCCGAGAAAGGTCGTCACGTCCGATTCCACCCCGGGCTGGCTGCCGACGATGCCGCGAATCTGCTCGGTGATGCTGGCTTCTTCACTGGCGGAGACCGGCTTGAGGGCGATGTGGAACTCGGCCTGGTTGACGCCCCAGGTGTCTTCGGCGGCTTCGGCGCGGCCCAGCTGTAGTTCTGCCGAACGCACACCGGGGATGGCGATGATCTCAGCACTCATCCGCGTGCCGAGGGTGCGCATGGCGGCGAGGCCGGTATCGGGCGGAGCGGTGAGCTGGGCGACCACATGACCCTCCTTGAAGGCCGGCAGCAGCTCTCGGCCAAAGCGACCCAGCACCAGCACGGCAGCGAGCGCCAGCAAGGCGGCAGCGACCACCGCCACCCGCAGATGCCGTGCCAGGGCGATCAACAGCTTGCTCTGGCCGCGCTTGAGGTGGTGCAGCCAGCCCGGTTCGTCGGGCAGCCGCCCGCGCAGCAGCAACAAGCACAGCGCAGGCGTGACCGTGAGCGCCACCACCAGCGAGGCCGCCACCGCCAGCAAAAACGACAGGGCCAGTGGCCGGAAGAACGCGCCCTGCAAGCCGCCCAGCGCGAGAATGGGCACGAACACCAGCATGACGATGGCGGTGGCGAACACCACCGGTTTGCGCACTTCCAGCGAAGCGGCAAACACCACATCCAGCAAGCTGGCGTCGGCGGCGCGTGCGCGCAGTCGGCGGGCGATGTTCTCGACATCAATCACCGCGTCGTCCACCACCACGCCGATGGCCACTGCCAGTCCACCCAGCGTCATGGTGTTGAGGCTGACGCCAAAGGCTTGCAGCACCGAGACTGCCGCCAGTAAGGACAGCGGAATCGAGACAAACGAGATGAGCGCAGTGCGGGCGTTGCGGAGCACGAGCAGCAACACGATGAAGGTGAGTGCTGCGCCAATCAGCAGGCTCATCTGCAGATGGCCCAGCGCGGCCTCGATGAAATTGGCGGGCCGGTGCAAGGCGGGCACCAGGGTGATCTGTTCTCGCTCCAGCACCGGCTTCAGCTCTGCCAAGGCCTTCTCTACGGCGAGCGTGACGCTGAGCGTATTGGCACCGTATTGGCTGGCCATGGCCACCAGCACGCCGGGCTGGCCGTTGATGAGCGCATCGCCAAACGGGGGCGCGGCCAGGGCCTCGACTTCGGCCACGTCGCCGATGCGGATCGGCCGGCCGGCGCGGGCGGCGACCACGGCATTTTCGAGCGCGCCGGTGTCGAGGCCGCTGACGGCGGTTTGCACCGAGAGACGCTGGCTGCCGTTGTCCTGAAAACCCAAGCCGCGCACGGCAACGAGGTCGCGCAGGGCATTGCTGAGATCCGCCAGCGTCAGGCCACGCGCCACCAGCGCATCGGGCCGCGCCGTCACTGCCAGCTCGCGCTGGGCACCGCCGTAGATGGCCGCGCGCGCCACGCCCGGCACGGCGAGCAAGCGCGGGCGCACTGTCCACTGCACAAAGTCGCGCAATGCCATCGGGCTGCGGGTGGTGCTGGTGAAGCCGACCTTGAGCAGGTCCATGGTCGAGGAGGTCAGCGGCGACACGCTCGGCACGCCGGTGCCGGGTGGCAGCACGCTAGCCGCGCTGCTCATCTGCTCGATCACAGTCTGCCGCTGGCGAAACGGATCGCCCGCGCCAAAACCGACGCGCACCACCGAGAGGCCTTGCAGCGATTCGGAGCGGATGCTTTCCACGCCATTGGCACCGTTGACCAGCGATTCGAGCGGCCGGGTCACCAGGGTTTCGACCTGCTCGGCGGCCAGGCCCGGCGCTTCGGTCTGCACCGTGAAGACGGCGGGGGCGAACTCCGGGAAGACATCGAAGCGCGCCTGCCTGAGGTGCTGCACGCCGAGCAGCAGGGCCAGCACCATCAGCGCGGCGACCACAGCGGCATGGCGCAGGCTGAGTCGAACGATTGCCGACAACATGCGCTATTCCGCCTTGCGCACAGTGCTGGCCCAGCGCACCGCAGCGGCGTTACGCAGCACCACGCGGGCTTCCGCCGGAGGGCCGCTCACCAGCACACCGCTGTCATCCTCAGCCAGCACTTGCACCGTCTGGCGACGGTAGTGGCCTGCGGCGGTTTCGAGGTAGACGAAGCGGCCCTGCGCATCGCTCAACACCGCCTCTGGCGGCAGCTGCTGGCCCTGCTGCGCAGCACCGGTGACCGACACCGCCAGCACCCGCCCCGGCTGCAATGCCGAGGTCGCCGCCACCGCCAGCAGGCTGGGGCCGGTGTAGCTGGGGTCGCTGCTGGCCGCGAGACCGAGCAGACGCAGCGGCAGCGCACCATCGGCAATGCGGATAGTTGCGACGGGATCGACCGGCGGGTTGCCGCTCAAGCCGATGCGCAGCAGCGCCGCACGGCCCTCAGCGAGCGACGCCAAGAGTTGACTGCGCTCGTGTGCGGGCAGCTTGGCGAGGCCCTGCCCCCATTCCAGGCCGATCCGGCGCTTGGCGGCGGCCAGACGGGCCGCATCCGCGCGTGCCGTGGCCTGTGCGGTTTCGGTGGCTTTGCGGGAGACGGTTTCGTCAGCGGCGAACAGACGCTCGCTGCGCCCTGCCTCCGCCCGGGAGGCGGCAGCGGCGGCGGCCAGTGCTTCGATCTCGCCACCCAGCAGCGCCAGGGGCGTGGGGTCGAGCACCGTGGCATAGCCGGTGAGGCGCGGCGGCGTGCTGACCATCGGCACCATCGCAGCCTGCACTTCGGAGCGCCGCACGTCTTCGGCGCTGAGGGTGATATCGGTGGCTGCGACTGGCGCTGGCTCGGTGGCGGTCAAGCCCTTGCTCGCCAGCAGCAGGCACAGCAGCACGAACGATGGAATGCGGTGGGTGGTCATGGCGTTGGCTGCTCGGAGAAGGGCTTGCGGTAGGCATCTTCCAGCGCAGCAAACGCGCGCTGGGCGTCGAGTGCAGCGGCGGCGGTGAGCAGCGCGGCTTCGGCTTCTGCGGTCTCTGCCGCGAGCAGGCTTGGGCGGTCGCTGGCTCCTTCGGCCAAGAGCTTGCGCTCGGTCGCCGTCAATCGCGCGAGCCGCTGTTGATTGGCGCGTGCGGCCTGCCAGTTGGCTTGCGCGACCGGCCATTGGCGCTCGGCAGATTCCATCTGCGCAAACAGCGCCGCCTGCACCGCCAGCACATGGCGTGCGGCCAGTTCGCGTCGCGCCAGCGCCTCGGCAATCGGCCCCTCGTTGCGGTTGAACAGCGGGATCGGAAAGCCGACGCTGAGCTGGTTCTTGCGCACGCCGTGATCCCAGGTATAGGCCGGCGAGACGCGCACATCCGGTGTGCGCCGTGCGACCTCGGTCTGCAAGCCCAGTTCGGCAAGATCGGTCTCGCGCAAGGCACGCAGCAGCTCTGGCCGCGCCAGCAGCGCGGCTTCGCGGTCGCTCTGGCTGACGATGGCGATGCGCTGCGCAGGGTCGCTTAGGTCAGGCCCGCGCAGTAGTGCTTCGGCGATGGCGGAGACCGGCACCCCGACCGCACTGGCGAGACGCTGGCGGGCGTCGGCGAGGCGCTGCCCCGCGAGCTGCTGGCGCTGGTGGGCAGCGGCAACATCCAGTTCCGCGCGCAGCACTTCAGCCGCCGCGCCCTCACCGACCGAGAGCCGCAGGCGTGCAGAGGCCAGCAGCCGCGCGCGCTGGTCAATCAGGCGGCTGAGCACGGTGGTTTCAGCCTCGGCCGCGGTCGCATCCAGCAGGGCGATTCGTACCGCACTGCGCAACTGCCAGAGCGCATCGGCGAGGTCGGTGCTCGCAGCCTGGGTTTGCAGCAGCGCGACCGCCTTGGCGCGGTCGCGGCTACCGGCCGCCTGCAACAGAAAGTCCACCGCCACCCCATACAGCCAGGCGGGCATTCCGGCGGCGGCGGCGATGTATTCGGTGGAAAGATTCAGGGTGGGGTTGGGTCGCTGTGCGGCGGTGATCTCACCCGCCTGCGTCAGCGCCAGTCGGGCGCGCATCTCGGCCAGCATGGGACTGCTGGCCTGTGCGGCCTGAAACCACTGGGCAAGGCTCCAGCCCTCGGCCAGTGGCGGCAGTTTCAGCGCGGCGGGGTCCAGCTGACGGGCCTCGTAAGCGCGCAGGCTGACAGCGGCATCGGGCTTTGCGGTCGGAGGCTGGCTGGCGCAAGCCGTGAGCCAGACACACAGCAGCATCGCTGCCGCCTTGAGGGCCTGCGCAGGCGACACGGTGCTCGGTGACGCTGAAGTCGGTGCAAGGCGCATGAACGCGGAAACCAAAAAAGGCCGCAGTCGGGAAGACTGCGGCTAAGACATCCGCCGGGCTTGGGAAGGGCGCACCGGCGGCAGGGAGGAAACCGAGAAAGACAGTGTTCGAGTCAACTATTAAGCCTGTATTAGGGGCCAGGCACCGCGTGAACGTTTCAGCCAGTCAGTGGCAGTCGCACGCGCACCAGCAGGCCTGAGCCGCTTGCACCGTCTTCCAGCGTGATGCGGCCGCCGTGACGCTCGACCACCTGGCGGGCGATGGCGAGGCCCAATCCGGTGCCGCTGGAGTCGGCCATGCCATCCCGCACGAATCGCTCGAACACCGCCTGCCGGCGTTCGGGGGCGATGCCCGGTCCGGTGTCGCAGACGGTGAGTTCGGCATCGGCATCGACCCGCTTGAGCGCGACATCGACCCTGCCCCCGGCCGGGGTGTGGCGAATGGCGTTGTCGAGCAGATTGGTGAGCAGGCTGCGCAGGCCCTCGCCGTCGCTGTGAATGCTCAGGGGCTGGCTCTCGACCAGTCCGAGATCCACCTGCTTTTGTGCAGCCAGCGGGAACAACTCAGCCAGCACGGTCTTCAGCAGCACTTCGAGATCGAGCGTGGCAAAGCACCGCTCTTGCGGAGTGCCGGGTTCGCTGCGGGCCAGCGCCAGCAACTGGGCGACGAGACGGCTGGCGCGATCGACCCCCTGCTTGAGGGCGTCGATGGCTTCGCGGCGGTCGCTGTGGCTCATCGCCCCCTGCACACGCTGCACCTGCAAACTCACTACCGCGAGCGGTGTGCGTAGTTCGTGGGCGGCATCGGCCAGAAAGGCCTGCTGCCGTTGCGCTGCCTCGGCCTGGCGGGTCAGCAGTTCGTTCAAGGCGTCGATGACAGGCATCAGCTCGCGCGGTGCGCGATCCACCACCACCTGGCTGCGCTTGGCGGCACCGTGTCGCTGAAGCTGTTCCGCCAACGAGCGCAGAGGCCGTAGTAGCCGTGAGACGGCCCAGGCCGTGAACAGACCGATCAGCGGCAGAATGAGCAACAGCGGCAACAGCAGCCGCCCTGCACTGATGGCAGCCATCTCCTTTCTGGCCGAAAGGGCTTGGGCCACTTGCAGCCAGCCGCCGTCCGGCGTGGCGATGGAATACATGTGCCACTCATCGTCGGCGTTCCGCAGCTCCGAAGGCCCGGCTCTGGTCGGCATGGGCGCACGATCTTCGAGATCAGAGGCGTAGGTCAGAAGCCCTTCACGGCTCCAGAGCTGGATGACGATATCGTCGTCCTCCTCGGTCAGATGAAGTTGAGCCTGCTGCGCCAGGGCTTGGGGCGTGAGGTTGTTGGCGATCACCTTCAGACGGTCATCGAACAGCTCATCCAGCTCTTCCATCGACTGCCAGTACAGGCCCACCGAGGCGACGGCCCCCCCCACGAACAGGCCGACCAGCAGAGTCATCACCAGACGTCGTCGCAGCGAGGTGCTCTGGTTCATGCGGTCTCCTTGCGAACGAAATAGCCGACGCCGCGCGCATTGCCGATAAAGTCAGCGTTCAACTTGCGGCGCAGCGCGTGAACATGCACCTCAAGAGCGTTGCTGGCGATCTCTTCATCCCAGCCGTAAAGCCGCTCCACCAGTTGCTCCTTGGTCCACACCCGGCCCGGTTGCTCCAGCAGCGCGGTCAGCAGCGCGAACTCGCGGCGGGTGAACAGCACCTCCTGCCCTGCGTAGCTGCCCTCGCGGGTGGCAAGGTCGAGACTGAGGCCGAGGTGTTCGATATTGGGCTGGGCATTGCCTGCACGCCGCCGAGCCAGTGCCCGCAAGCGCGCCAGCAACTCGTCCAGCTCGAAGGGCTTGACCAGGTAATCATCCGCACCACTATCCAGTCCCTTGACCCGATCGGCCACGGCATCGCGGGCGGTGAGAATCAGCACTGGCGTGTCTGAGCCTGCGCGGCGTGCGTCAGTGAGCACCCGCAGGCCGTCACGTCCTGGCAGGCCCAGGTCGAGCAGCACCATGTCGTAGCTCGTGGCCTGCCAATGCGTGCTGGCGGCAAGGCCATCGCGCACCCAGTCCACGGCATGGGTGTGCTGGGCGAGGCTTTTTTGCAGCGCCTCGCCCAGCATCGCATCGTCTTCAACCAGCAGGATTCGCATGGTGTGTCGGCTCTCTGAAACAGGCCTTGAGCTTAGTCAGCCAGGCCCTTGGCCGCACCTTCGTGCTCATCTTCGCCCTCGTCGCTGTCATCAGCCTTGCTCGACAGCACCGCACCGGTCACGGCATCGAGGCGCACTTCACGCACATCCTGCCCATTCACCAGTTCGATCTCGTAGGCCAGCGGGCCTTCGTCCCCTTCCAGCTCGGCCTTGACTGCCTTGCCGCCAAACTGGGTCTGGCTGCGGGCGATGGCATCGCTCAGGGTGATCTTGGCGGCCTGCGATTCACGAATCGCGTCGTTCTCAGGGACCGCCTGTTTGGCCGCAATGGCGACGGTGGCAGAGGCGAGCACGAGGCCACCGGCAATGAGCAAAGCGGGTTTGGTCCAACGTTTGAAAGCAGTCATGGAGATTCCTTCATCAAGAGGCGGCTTATGCCGCTGAAGCATCCTCGCTGCGCAGAATTAAGTGGGCATTAGCTTTCGCCGAAACTGCTATCGAGTCGGCCAGCGCGTGTGATGGTCGTCGATCACAAAGGCATGAGCGTGCTGCGATGCAGGCGCGTGCGCTGCCAGATGCGGGTGATCGGCAGGCAGATCATCGTGGCGATGCGCTAGCGCGTCGCTGTCTTCCTGCGGCCAGAACCAGTGCGCCAGCGCGATGCCAAGCAGAGCCAGTGCCGCCATGGCCCAGAGTGCGGCCGCGATACTGACCTTGGCCCCCAGCCAGCCGACTACCGGGTAGGCGATCAGCCAGCAGGCATGGGAGAGCGAGAACTGTGCGGCGAACAGGGCGGGACGATCCCGCTCATTGGATGAGCGCCGCAGCAGGCGTCCGCCGGGCGTGACCAGTCCGGCATAGCTCATACCCAGCAGCAGCCAGCCGCTGAGCATGGCCGGCCATTGCAGTGCCGGTGTGAGCTGCCGCCACGCCACCGCGACGGCGATCAATACGCCGCAGAGCATCGTTGCCGCCGTGAGCATCACGCTGCGATCGCTGTAGCGCGTGAGCAGGCGCGGCAGCAACAGCGCCACCAGCATCGAGCCCGCGCCGTAGGTCGCTAGTGCAATGGCAACCGCACTCTCCGGCCGCGACAGGCCCTCGCGCACGATCACCACGGTGTTGACGATCACCATCGCGCTGCCAGCGGCGGCGGTGAGCGTGAGGGCTAGCAGGCCGCGCAAGCGCGGGGTGGCCAGATAGATACGCAGGCCCTGGGTGAGCTTGCGACCGACCCTGAGCTGTGGCCCGGCGGCAGGCGCCACTGGAAGCACCACCGAGAGCACCAACAGTGCCGAGCCAATGAAGCCAACCGCGGTGCCGAAGAACAAGCCCTGGTAGCTGATGACCAGCAGCAGCGCGGCCGCAAGCGCCGGACTCAAGAGATTTTCGAGGTCGTAGGCCAGGCGCGAGAGCGTCAGCGCGCGGGTGTAATCCGCCTCATCCGGCAGCACCTCCGGAATGGTCGCCTGAAAGATCGGCGTGAACGCCGCCGAACTGCTTTGCAGCACGAAGATCAGCAGGTAGATCTGCCAGATCTGATCCACCCAAGGCAGCAGCAGCACCACGGCCAGTCGGCTGACATCGAGGCTCACCAGCAGCGTGCGGCGCGGCAGCCGATTGGCGTAGGCGCCGGCGACGGGCGCGATCAGCACATAGGCGACCATCTTGATGGCGAGCGCCGTGCCGAGCACGGCACCGGCATCCTTGCCTGCCAGGTCATAGGCCAACAGGCCGAGTGCGACGGTGGCCAGACCCGTGCCGACCAGCGCCACGATCTGCGCGAAGAACAGTTGGCGATAGGTTCGGTTCTTCAGGATGGAAAACATGCGCGTGCTCCGATCAGCCCGGCCGGTAGAGCTTCTCGAAGTAGCCACTGACCTTGACCGTAATGGTCACGGCCTCCGTGCCCTTGTTCTTCCAATACCAGCCATGCGAGCCGCCGAAGGGGGCGGTGAAACTGCCGTGGCCTTCGGACTTGGCGCGATCCTTCCAGTGGGTCGTGAAGTTGTCGCCATCGTTCGGCTTCTCGCCGTGCATGTCGAAGTTCACCGGGCCGCCGGTGCTCTTCCAGCTGAAGACGAAGGCCTCGCCCGCCTTCATCTGCGCCTTGATCTCGGCCCCTTCGTTGGCTTGCAGGGTGAGCGTCATCTCGCCGCTCTGGTAGGGCGTGGGCTGCTGGATCACGCTCTCGATCACCGCTGCTGGCGCGTCGCTCATCACCACAGCAGGCGCTGGGACCGCTGCGCTCTCGGCAGCAGCGGGTGTGTGCAACGCCGTCAGGCCCATTGCCTTACCCAGGCCGGTGGGGTCAATGCCGTATTCGGCGGGCAGAA
This sequence comes from Nevskiaceae bacterium, assembly GCA_021731445.1. Classification (GTDB taxonomy): domain Bacteria; phylum Pseudomonadota; class Gammaproteobacteria; order Nevskiales; family Nevskiaceae; genus Stagnimonas. The sequence continues at coordinate 51,230 of JAKFXK010000010.1, forward strand.
CGGCGGCAATCAGGATGCCCCCGGCAGCCACCACCGCAAAGGCGGTCGCCTTGAGCAGCTGCAGCGTCGTGGCGTGCAGTGTGGGGTTGGTTTCGGTCATGGCAGTCTCATCAGGATTGGAAGTAGCCGGCGAGCTGGTAGCCGGTGAGCACGAAGCCCGCCGTCATCAGCACCATGTTGGCGGCAAAGGCTTGGCGGGTGAAGGCGCTGGTGCGCCGCCAGAAACCCATGACGATCAGGATGGCCGCGAGCGCCAGCAGCTGGCCGATTTCGACGCCGACGTTGAAGGCCAGCATGTTGGGCACCAGGCCGTCTTTCGACAGCGCGAAGTCTTGCAGCTTGGTGGCGAGTCCGAAGCCATGAAACAGGCCGAAGATCAGCACCGCTGCCTTGGTGTTGGGCTGAAACCCCAGCACGCGCTGAAACGCGCCGAGATTGTCGAGCGCCTTGTAGACCACCGAGAGGCCGATGATGGCGTCTACCAGATAGGGGTTGACGTGCGTGCCGCTGAGCACGCCGAACAGCAGTGTGCTGCTGTGGCCGATAGCGAACAGGGTGACGTAGAGGCCGACATCCTTGAGTCGATACAGGAAAAAGATCACCCCGAACAAAAACAGCAGGTGGTCATAGCCCGTGACCATGTGCTTGGCACCGAGATACAGGTAGGGCAACAGTTGCGCGCCCTGCGCGGACTCGATGAAAGCGCCGTCGTCTTCCGCCACGCCATGCGCGGCGGCGGCACCGGCCCAGAGCAGGCCGGGCAACAGCAGGGTGAGTGCGTGGCCTATGCGATGCAGCGTGCTCACGGCTGCTTGGGTGCGGCGGGAGCGGCTTCAGCGGCGGGCGCAGGCTCTGCCTTCTTCGCCGCTGGCTTGTGCGCGTGCTTGGGCTTGGGCGTGCTGGCCGCAGGCGGGGCCGACTTGCTCACTTCGGGCTTCAGCGGCAGCGGCGTTTCATCGTCATGCTGGGGATGGGCGAAGGCCGGTGCGGCGAGCAGGCAGAGCAGCAAGGGGGCGATCAACTTTAGTTTCATGGGTGATTCCTTGGGGAGGTGACAGGGTGACTGATGACTACTGGTGACGGTACGCATGCGAGCTGCAATGAGGGTTCACGGCCAGGGCCTTGGCGTGCCGCGCTCATCGAGCAGCACCATATCCTGCGTCGCCCCCTCGCCGACATGGGCGGCATCGAGGCGGATGTCCTTGATCTGCAAGCCCAGGCCAACCGGCCGTTCACGCGCCAGCCGCCGCAGGTTTTCGGCATTCACATGGCCGTCGATGAAGTAGCCCATGTAGCGGGCCGGATGGCAGCCTCTTGCGGTGCTGGGCACGCGCCAGTTGCGGCGCACGAGGGCGAGGTCGTCAATCTCGACATCGCGCACCGTGAAGCCCTCGGCGCGCAGTGCCTCCATCCAGCCGGCGGCGCAGTTGCACTGGTGCGTCCACGCCACTTCGACGAGCTTTTCGGGTGCCACCGGGAACAGCGTCTGCCAATTCAGAATGACCGCAGCCAGCGCGCCAAAAGGCAGCGCGATGCCGAGCGCGATCTTGAGTTCCTTGGGCACTCGGCTAGCGGCCTCCGGCTTGGTGCTGAGCTTGGGCTTGGCCGATACGCTGCGGGGCGTCGATTTACGGGGCATGTGCCGGTCGTCCACTCAGTCGAAACGCCCGCAGACTGTCGGGGAGACGGCACTGGGGTTGGCATCGAATTGGGTGAATGCCTGACCGAGGATGCGGCCATCAAACCCCGCACCTTCGGGGAAATCTGCTGCCTGGATGTTCAGCCCCAGCAGCCAGGCCACCGTCGGCGTGATGTCGATGTTTTCGGCCTGTTCGGGCAGGCGGTCAAAGTCGCTGACGGTCGGGCTTGAAGCGGCGATGACCTGCCCCTTCTTCACCCACGGTGAGCCGCCACTGATGAGCATGACGTTGCGGAAGGTGACCGGATGGCCGTGGTTGCCAGGGATGGGATTACCCGTCGCATCCGGCTCCGAAAACTTGAAGCCGCGCGCCGAGACCAGCACCAGATCGCCGAGGTTGGGATGCTTGGAGACGAGACTGCTGGGCATGGTGCCGTCGGGGTCGGCGGCGTCATCAGTGGTGTACCAGGCCCCGGCGATCTGCGCGGCGTTGGTGGGGCGCGTGGCGCCGGGGCAGAGCGTGGCGCAAGGAGTGGTGCCGACGAGGCAGGCGCGCGCGGCGCGCAGCGCGGCTTGTCGCTGGGCCAGTGGCAGGCTGCGATCCATCACGTAAATGCTGTCGCTGCCGCCGTTCTGCACAGCGGTCATCGGCGTGAAGCAGCTGGCGAGTGCGTCCAACGTGCTCTGCGTGGAGATGCCGTTAACGAAGGGATTGGTGGCGATGTCGGTGCCGTGGTCGCTGGTGACGATCATCACGGTGTTCTCCCACCGGCCTGCATCTTCGAGCGCGGTGCGCAGACGGCCGATCTGGGTATCAGCCGTCACCAGTGCATTGGCGCGCGCGGCAGTGCCCAGGGCATGGGCGAAGCGATCGACATCGCCGAGGCTCACGAAGAAAAAGTCCGCATCCGGCAACTGCGTGAGCGCCTGCTGCATGGTGGGCGCATCGGGGGTGTATTCAAAGCCGGGGCCGATGTAGGCCGGGCTGGTGGTCGGGTCCCAGTGGGTATCCGGGATGGCGTTGAACACTTTCGTGTTGCGGTTGGCGCGCATCGGGTCGAAGGCATCGCCTGCGAAGATCTCGAACATGTACTTTTTAGACATGGTCGCGCCGGTCTTGATGGCGGGGTTGATGCCCTTCACGCGGCATTGCTGGTCGATCCAGGTGAAGACGGTGTTGGCGGTGAGTTCTTCCGGCAACGAAAGGTCACGCTCGACGGGATTCAGCGGGTCAAGAAAGTCGATGAAGTTGTTGGTGGCGATGCCGCTGCGGGCCGGGTTGATGCCCGTCATCATCGCCACATGGTTGGGGATGGTCTCAGCCGAGAAAATCGCGCGGCTCTCGTTGTAGAAGGTGCCTTCGGTTTTCAGCGCATTGAGGTTGGGCGTGGTGGCGGTGATCTCTTGCGGCATAAGGCTATCGACCACGGCAACGACCACGGTGAGCTTCTTCGCACCCAGCACCGGTGGCGTGCTCGGTGGGGTGCTTGGCGGCGTTGACGGCGGCGTGCCTGGGGCCGGTTTCGGCGTGGTCGGTGCGTTGCCCAAGTCAGGCGCGGAACTCATGCCGCAACCGGCAATGAGCAGCGTGGCGGCGATGCCGACGAATGGGGTGAACAGTGTGCGATGGAGTGGCATGAGTGCGCCTGCGAGAAGGATGGTGAAACTAGGTTCAGCGAGTCTGTCCAGCGAGCGTTTCAGGGCCATGAACCGGCGCTTCTATCGGGCTGACTGACCCCCTGCCCGACTGGTCTTTGTAAGACAACAGCCGCAGCGCATTGACGACCACGAGAAGTGTCGAGCCCTCATGGAACAGCACCGCCGTGCCGATGCTCAAGCCCAATATGGTCGAAGGAATCAGAACGGCGACGACGCCCAGGCTCACCCAGAGGTTCTGCTTGATGATGCGGCTGGTCGCCCTCGACAGCCCGACCGCAAACGGCAGATGCGCGAGGTCGTCGGACATCAGCGCCACATCGGCGGTTTCCAGCGCCACATCCGAGCCTGCCGCGCCCATTGCGATGCCGACCGTCGCATTCGCCATTGCGGGGGCATCGTTGACGCCATCCCCCACCATCGCCACCTTGCCCTCGCTGGCGATCAGCGCCTTGATGGTCGCCACCTTGTCCTCCGGCATCAGGTCGCCACGTGCTTCGGTGAGGCCCACGGTTTTCGCCACCGCATCGGCCACCTGCTGGTTGTCGCCGGAGAGCATGATCATTTTCTGGATGCCCAGTGCATGCAGCTCGCGCATGACCTGTGCGGCGACCGGGCGTGGTGTGTCCATCACGCCGATCACGCCCAGATAGCGATTGCCGCGCCGCACGATCATCGTGGTGCGGCCAGTTTCGACCAAGCTCTGATTGGCCTTGCTCACGTCGGCTGGCACCGGCACATCGGCCATCTCGGTGAACAGCACCGGCTTGCCAATGAACACCACATCGCCAGCCACCAATGCCTTGATGCCACGCCCGGTGATGCTCTCGACGTTTGAAATCGCCAGTTCTTCGGCCTTGCCTTTCAATCGCTCGACAGCACCGTTGACGACAGCAGACGCCAGCGGATGGTCGCTCTGCTTCTCCACGGCGACGGCCACATTGAGCAGCTCCTCCAGCGTGCTGCCTTCAGCGGCGATCACATCGGTGAGCTTCGGTTTGCCCTCGGTGAGCGTGCCGGTTTTGTCGAAGGCGATGGCGGTGAGCGTACCGAGGTTTTCCAGCGGCCCGCCGCCCTTCACCAGCACGCCACCGCGCGCCGCACGCGCCACGCCGCTCAGCACGGCACTCGGCACCGAGATCGCTAGCGCACAGGGACTTGCAGCCACCAGCACCGCCATCGCGCGATAGAAGCTGGTCGCAAAGGTTTCATCCACCACCAGCCAGGCGAGCATCAGCGCGCCGACCAGCACCAGAATCGTCGGCACGAAGATGCGCTCGAAGCGTTCGGTGAGCTGCTGCGTCGGCGAGCGTTGTGCCTCGGCCTCCGTCACCATCTTCACCACGCGCGCCATGGTGGATTGATCGGCGCGACGGGCCACGCTCACTTCAATCGCACCCGCGCCATTGATGGTGCCTGCGAAGACGCGGTGCTGCGGGGCCAGCTTGTCAAAGGCCGCGAGGGCAGCGGCCGGGTCTTTCACTGGCTCCTTGTCCACCGGCACGCTCTCGCCCGTCACCGGCGCTTGATTGACCGCGCTGGTGCCCAGCACCACCACGCCATCGGCAGGCAGACGCTCATTGGGGCGCACGATGAGCACATCACCGACTTGCAGCTGGACGACGGCGACTTCTTCGGTCTTCTCGCCACGGCGTACGGTGGCGACTTCCGGTGCGAGCTTTGCCAGCGCTTCGATCGCGCGGCGGGCGCGCCCCATTGCAAACTGCTCCAGCGAGTGGCCAAGGCTGAAGAGGAACAGCAGTAACGCGCCCTCGGCCCACTCACCCAGTGCAGCCGCACCTGCGGCGGCGACCAGCATCAGCGTGTCGATCTCGAATCGCTTGGCGCGGAGGTTCTCGACGGCCTCTCTCGCGGTGTAGAAACCACCGAAGAAATAGGCTGCGACAAAGATTGCCGTCGGCAACCAGGCAGGGCCGACAGCTTGCCGCGCCAGCAGCCAGCCAGCGAGTGCAAAGGCACCCGCCAGCAGCGCGAAGATCAGCTCGGACTTCTCCCCGAAGACCCCTGCATTCTCGTGGTCGTGGTCTGCGTGCTCGCTCTTGGGCTCCCCTTCGACGTGTGCCTCGCTCATGGCAGCGTCTCAATCGGGCGCAGCGGCTCTGCGGCGACGTGGCGGCTGGCCTTGTCACGGCCATGCGCCAGTCGATACAGGCCCGGCAGCACCAGCAGTGTCAGCAAGGTGGACGAAATGATGCCGCCGATCACCACCGTGGCCAGTGGCCGCTGCACCTCACTGCCGATGCCAGTGTTGAAGGCCATCGGCACGAAGCCCAGGCCTGCTACGAGGGCCGTCATCAGCACCGGCCGCAGGCGGGTCAGCGCGCCTTCGAGGATGGCCTCATCCAGGCCTCTGCCGTCGTCACGCAGGCTGCGGATGAAGCTCACCATCACCAGGCCGTTGAGCACCGCCACGCCGCTGAGGGCGATGAAGCCGACGCCTGCCGAAATCGACAGTGGAATGTCGCGCAGCCACAGCGCGAGCACACCGCCGGTGAGGGCGAGCGGCACGCCGCTGAAGATGATGAGGGCGTCCTTGAGCGAGCGGAAGGCCATGAATAGCAGCGCCAGAATCAGCAGCAGCGTCACCGGCACCACGATGGAAAGCCGCTTCGATGCCGACTGCAACTGCTCGAAGGTGCCGCCGTAATCGAGCCAATAACCCGCAGGCAGTTGCACCTCGGCATTGACGCGCTGCTGCACCTCGGTGACGAAGCTGCCGAGATCACGCCCGCGCACGTTGGCCGTCACCACCACGCGCCGTTTGCCCTGCTCGCGGTTGATCTGGTTGGGGCCGGGGGCGATGGTGATGTCGGCCACTTCTTGCAGCGGCACATAGCCGCCGTTGGGTAGCGGCACGGTGAGTTGCTCCAGCGTGCGCGGATCAGCGCGCATCGCGTCCGGCAGGCGCACGACGATCTCGTAACGACGATCCCCCTCGAACAAGGTGCCGGCATCGCTGCCACCAAAAGCGGTGGCGGCAACCGCCTGCACATCGGCCACCGACAGGCCATAGCGCGCCAGGATGTCGCGCTTGGGCGTGATGCTCATCACCGGCAGACCGGTGGTCTGCTCGGTCTTCACGTCAGCCGCACCGGGGATTTTCGACAGCACCGCTTCCACCTTCTCGGCTTCCTCGTTCAGCACATCGAGATCATCGCCGTAGACCTTCACGGCGAGGTCTGAGCGCACGCCGGAAATCAGCTCGTTGAAGCGCATCTGGATCGGCTGCGTGAACTCGTAGTTGTTGCCGGGGATGCGCATCACGGCAGCTTCCAGCTCGGCCACCACCTGCACTTTTGACTTGCCGGGGTCGGGCCATTCGCTGCGATCCTTCAGCATCACGAAGGTGTCGGCCACCGAGGGGGGCATGGGGTCGGTCGCCACTTCGGCAGTGCCGAGTTTGGCGAACACATTCGCCACCTCTGGCAGCTTCTTGATTTCCCGTTCCAGCGCCTGTTGCATGCCCACGGCCTGCGACAGCGAGGTGCCGGGGATGCGCAGCGCGTGCAGGGCGATGTCGCCTTCATCGAGGCTGGGGATGAACTCGCTGCCCATGCGGGTCGCCATCCAGCCACACAGCAGCACCAGCACCACAGCGGCCATTGCCAGCACCACGCGGCCTTTGATGGCGACTTTCAGCAGCGGCTCGTAGGCGGTGCTCAGCACGCGGATGATGGGGTTCTCTTTCTCCGAGATTTTGCCGGTGAGCACGATGGCCACGGCAGCCGGCACGAAGGTGAGCGAGAGCACGAGTGCGGCGATGAGCGCCATCACCACCGTCACTGCCATCGGCTGGAACATCTTGCCTTCCACGCCCGTGAGCGCGAACAGCGGGATGTAGACCGCCGTGATGATGCCGACACCAAACAGGCTGGGGCGGATGACTTCGCTGGTGGACGAATAGACCGTCTCCAGCCGCTCTTGCAGCGTCAGCGCACCACGCCCGTGCTGGGCTTCCGCCAATCGACGGATACAGTTCTCGACGATGATGACCGCGCCATCGACGATCAACCCGAAGTCCAGCGCACCCAGCGACATGAGATTGGCGCTGACCTTGTTCTCGACCATGCCGGTGATGGTGGCAAGCATGGCGAGCGGGATCACCATGGCGGTGATGAGTGCGGCGCGGATGTTGCCCAGCAGCAGGAACAGCACCACCACCACCAGCAGCGCGCCTTCGAGCAGGTTCTTCTTCACCGTCGCCAGCGTCTTGTCCACCAGCACGGTGCGGTCATACATGGTGCGCGCTTCGAGGCCTGCGGGCAGGCTCTTCTGTATGTCCGCCAGCTTGGCCGCGACGGCACGTGAGACGTTGCGTGAGTTTTCGCCCACCAGCATGAACACGGTGCCGAGCACCACTTCGTTGCCGTCCAGCGTGCTGCTGCCGGTGCGCAGTGCGCCGCCCCAGGCGATCTCGGCCACTTCGCCCAACGTCAGCGGTGCGCCATTCATCACCTTCACCACCACGCGCCGCACGTCGTCGAGATTGGTCACCTGCCCCGGCGAGCGGATGAGATATTGCGCGCCGTTGCGCTCGATGTAGCCCGCGCCCTGGCTGGCGTTGTTCTTCGCCAGCGCCTCCATCACCTCGTCGAGTGTCAGGCCATAGGCCAAGAGCTTGGAGGGAATGGGCGAGACCACTACCTGCTTCTCGAAGCCGCCGATGCTGTTGACCTCGGTCACACCCGGCACCTTGGCAAGCTGCGGGCGGACGATCCAGCGCATGGCGTCGTGCAGGTCGTAGGGGGTGTAGGCACTGCCGTCGGGCTTACGCGCGCCGGGTTTGGGATCGACCGTGAACATGAAGATTTCGCCCAGGCCTGTGGCAATCGGCCCCAGCGAGGGCTCGATGCCGGGCGGTAGCAGGCTCTTCACCTGTTGGATACGCTCGCCCACCAGCTGCCGCGCAAAGTAGATGTCGGTGCCGTCGGCAAACACCACCGTCACCTGCGACAGGCCATAGCGGGAGAGCGAGCGGGTGTATTCCAGCTTAGGTAAGCCCGCCATCGCGTTTTCGACGAGATAGCTCAGGCGCTGCTCGGCTTCGAGCGGCGAATAGCCGGGTGCCTCGGTGTTGATCTGCACCTGCACGTTGGTGATGTCGGGCACCGCATCAATCGGCAGGCGGGTGTAGTTGTAGACGCCGAGGGCAGAGACCAGCAGCACCGCCGCCATCACCAGCCAGCGTTGCGCCAGCGAGAACTTGAGGATTTTTTCGATCATGGTCGCGCTCCTAGTGGTCGTGCGAAGCGCCGGACTTTTCGATGTCGGCCTTCACCAGGTAAGAGTTCTCCACCACGATGACTGCACCGGGCTTGAGGCCACTGAGCACCTCGACGTTCTGACCATCCTTGCGTCCCAGCTCGATGGGCTGCGCCTGGTATTTTTCCCCCTCGTTGACGAACACCACATCCCAATCGCGGAAGCCTTGCAGCGCCGTCATCGGCACCACCAGCGGCGCGGGCGTGGTGCCTACCGTCACCTCGGCGTTGATGAATTGGCCGGGTGTCCACTGGCCCTCGCCGTTGTCGAGCACCACCCGCGCGGTGAGCGCCTGGTTGGCGCTGCCGATGGGGGCGACGAAACCAATCGTGCCCTCGCCCTTGGCTGCGCCATCCGCCGCCGTGATGCGCACGGTCTGGCCGACCTTGAGCTGGCCGCGATCACGCGGGAACACATTCAGCTCGGCGCGCACGCTGCTGAAGTCGGCGATCTCGAACAGCGTTTCGCTGCCCGCCGACTCGCCGGGATTGGTGTGGCGCGCGGTGAGCGTGCCCGCAATGGGGGCGGTGACCGAATACACCTGCAAGCTCTCGTTGCTCTCGATGGTGGCGAGGGTCTGGCCCTTGCGCACCGTGTCGCCGACGTTGACGGAGACACTGCGCACCGGGCCGGGGAAGCGCGCGGTGACTTCGCGCATGCGCTCCGGGTTGGGCTGAATCGCGCCGTAGAGCGAGAGGGTTTGATGCAGCACACCCTCGCCTGCGGTCGCCACTTTCATGCCTGCGGCTTTCGCCATGTCGGCGGCGATCTCCACCAGGCCTTCGGGCGAGCTGTAGTTCCAGCTGTAGCTCTTGCCGCCGTAGCTGGCTTTCACCATGACTTCGTAAGAGTGCGGCTCGTAGACTTCTGCCGGGCTGAGCAGGTAGTCGCCCTTCGGCGCAAAGGTGTGCGTGTCGGTCACACCACCGGGCTGGCCGTTGACGCGGCGCAGGCTCATCGTCGCCTGCACGTCTTTTAGCGCCACCGGCTTGCCGCCCTGCGTCGGGTAGAGCCGAAACTCCGGCGGCACGCCGTCTTCAAAGATGCGGACTTCGAGCGCGAAGTCGCCTTCGCTGAGCAGACGCCCGCCGTTCGGGCCTTTCACCGGCTCGTCGGCGTCACCGCCTTCGTCGGCATGGCCTGCTTCGCCGCTCATCGCGGTTTTGGCATCGGCTTCGGGGGTGGCGGAACCGCCACAGGCGGCAAGGCTCAGCGCCAGCATCAACAGCGCGGCCTGGGTGGACATCGCGGAAATGGTTTTCATGGAGATCACTTGGAATTGGGGGTATTTGGGGTGGAGCTGCCCGCCGTGGGCAGGGCGGTGCCGGTGAGCCGCTCGATCTCGGCACTGAACAGATGCGCGTGGCTTGCGGCCTCGATCAAGGCCCGCTGCACAGTGACGCGCTCGCGCTGGGCATCCACCCATTCGAGATAGCTGTAGCGGCCGCGCTGGTAGGCGTATTCGGTCTCCTTCAACGCTTCTTCCATCTCCGGCAACACCTTGTCGCGCAGCATCTCGGCCTCGGTGATGGAGTGCTTCAGCTCCTGCACCAGCTCGAAGAGCTTGGTCTCGGCCTTGAGCTTGGCGGCGGCCGCTTCGGTCTCGATGCCTTCGCGCAGCGCGCGCGCTTCGGCAATCGCGGGCTGGGCGGTGCGCGCGCCAAACAGCGGCACCGAGAACCCGGCGACGAAGGCCGCATCGCCATCCTCTTGCAGGCGACGGACACCGGCAGAGACGGTGATGTTGGTGCGCGTCTTGGACTCGGCCACACGCAGTTCCGCATCGCGCTGGCGGGCTTCGGTGGCAAAGCGGGTGAAGTCCGGGCTGTTGACGAGCTGGGCGCTCAGGGCTTGGTAATCGCCCACATCGGGTAGGCGAAATAGATCCGCCGTCACCGCGCCGAAGTCCGCCGTCGAAGCCCCCCACAAGGCGGCGAGCTTGATGCGCGAGGTGATCAGTTCGTGCTCGGCGTGTTCCTCTTCCACTTGGGCGCGGCTGAGCACGATGTTGGCGCGGTGCAGCTCCACCTCTGGCGACTTGGCGGCCACCACGCGGCGCCGCACCTCACTCACCGTGCGTTCGGCCAGCTTCGTGGCGAGCTGGGTGAGCTTGAGCTGCTCTTGATCCGAGGCGACGTGGATGAACTGGCGCGAGACCTCGGCCAGCACATCGAGTTGCGCGGCCTGGGCGCTGACGTCGATGCCGCCGAGGCCGAGACGTGCGGCTTCAATGCGCCGCGCGCGCTGGTCACCCAGCTCGATCACCTGCGAGAGCGCGAAGGTCGCCTCGGCGGCATCGAAGCCGCGCGTGCGGCCGGTGCCGAGTACGTTCTCCAGCTCGCTGTTGAACACCGGCGCGGGCTTGAGCGATGCGCCGTCAATCCGCGCTGACTGCGCCTTGAGCTGAAAGGCGAACTGCTTGAGATCGGGGTTGCCCGCCAGCGCGGCGCTGACGGCCTTGCTCAAGCTCAGCGGCGGCAGCGCGGCGATGGCTTGCAGTGCCGATTCGTCATGGACATGCGCAGCAGGCAGGGCAGCGGCAAAGGCGGTGGGCGCGAACAGCCCTGCGGCCATCGCCAGCCCGAAGTGGGACAGCGTGTGAGATACCAATCGAGACACGGGGATTCTCTCCAACGACACCCCTCGCCAATGGCGAGCCGCGTATGCGGCGTGGAGGGTGTGATACCGCTTGCGCGGCAGGACGAAAGCCTGCCGCAACAGGGCAAGCGTCAGACGGCTGTGGAGTGCAGCCGAGGTGGCCCGTTGGCGGGCGGGTGCAGCGAGAAAGGATGTCGCCGGGGTGCGGGATCGGGGTCACGCGGGCGTGGCAGTGCGCGTGGCACACGCACCAGCAACAGGAGCGTGGCCAGCATCAGCAGGCCAAGCGGCAGCAGTTTCAGGGTGAGTTTCGAGAGTGCATCGCCGAGTGCGCTGACTTCGACATCGCCGTGGGCGTGATGCCCCGCCGCAGCGGCCTCGGCGGCATCATGATGCTCATCGTCGTGGATGCCCGCATCGGCGAAGTGCAGCTCGCTGGCGACCGGGTGAAACGCACTGCTCGACTCGCCGTGCAGGTGACGATGCACCCCCATGATCTGTGCAAACAGCAGCGCCCCGGCCATGAGGGCCAGAAGGAGATATTGCTTGGGCGGGGGGAATTTCACGAACTTGAGAATATCAGCAACCAGAAATGGTTCAGACGGGACAAAGTTGGCGGCCACTGTCGAGCACGCTCTGGCTACTGCAACGCTGTCTGAAGTGGTCGGCGGTCATGCGGCAATGCCACCCGCAGCGAGAGCCTCAACGGCCGAGCCTGAGTTGATCTCAATGGTAATGTGAACCAATTCTTCGTGAATCGCCAACTGCTTGCGGAAGTAATGCGGTTCCACTGCCGCCCACGTGGAGAGACCGACGATGCAGGCGTACTGGTTCTTACCCACACGCCAGACATGCAGATCGTCGATGCGGGCCGCAATCGGGCTGGCGGCAATCACCTCACGGATTTCATCGACGACCGGAGCCTGCATTTCCGCATCGAGCAAGACGCGGCCACTGTCGCGCAGCAGTCCTTTCGCCCATACCGCAACCAAGCCTGCACCGACGATTCCCATCAAAGGGTCAAGCCAGCTTGCGCCCCAGATCATGCCGCCGATGAGCGCGACGATGGCCAGCACCGACGTGGCCGCATCTGCAATCACATGCAGGTAGGCCGAACGCAGGTTGAGGTCTTGATGATCGCCGCCGTGACGGTGCCCGTGTGCGTCACGGTGGTGGCCATGATCGTCGTCATGCTTGTGCCCACCGCGCAGTAGCCACGCACAGGCCAGGTTCACCGACAAGCCCACCACCGCGATGGCAATGGCCTCCTGATAGTGAATCGTGGTCGGCGTAATCAATCGCTGCACCGATTGCACCACCATGAGTGCGGCAATGCCCAGCAAAAGCAAGGCGCTGGTGTAGCTGGCCAGGATTTCGATCTTCCAGGTGCCGAAGGCAAAGCGTGAGTCCTGCGCCAAGCGTCTGGAAAAGGTGTAGGCCAGCACTGACAGGCCCAGCGCGAGCGTGTGCGAACTCATGTGCCAGCCATCCGCCAGCAGCGCCATCGAGTTGTAATACCAGCCGCCTGCAATCTCGATGACCATCATCAACGCGGTGAGCACCACGGCGCGGGCGGTATTCTTCTCCGCGAGCGGATTGCCTTCATTGAAGACGTGCGAATGCGCATTTTCAGTTTGGGCGATTGAAGAGGTCATGTGATACTTGGCTTTCCGATACTCACCCCCAGTATACATCGAGCAGCGAGATTCGAGGCAATGCCCCACACGATCAAGGACAAAAAGCAGTTGCTGACCCGCGTCCGCCGCCTTCAAGGCCAAGCGACTGCGCTGGAGAAGGCGCTCGAAAAAGGCGAGGAGTGCGTGGCGATTCTTCAGCAGATTGCAGCCATTCGTGGTGCTGCGAACGGCCTGATGGCACAGGTGCTGGAAGGACACATCCGCGAGCATCTAGGTGCCGAGGATGTCCCGGCAGGACAGCGAAGTGCCGATGTGGAAGAGGTGGTGACGATCTTGCGTTCCTATCTGCGCTAGCAGGGCCAGAGAATGAAAGAAAGCCTGAGCAAGCCCCTACGCAACATCGTCATCTTGGCGGCCACGCTCAACCTGGCCTACTTCGGCGTGGAGTTCACGGTCGCGCGCGCGATTGGCTCGGTCTCCCTGTTCGCCGACAGCGTAGATTTTCTCGAAGACACCGCGATCAACCTGCTCATCGTCTTGGCCTTGGGATGGAGCGTGGCGCGCCGCGCGCGGGTCGGGATGGCACTCGCGGCGTTGTTGCTGGTGCCGGGACTGGCAACCCTGTGGACAGCCTGGGCGAAGTTCAATATGCCGTTGCCGCCAGCGCCTCTGGCGCTCACTGTGACGGGCATCGGCGCACTGCTCGTGAATCTGACTTGCGCCTTCCTGCTCGCCCGATTTCGCAGTGATAGCGGCAGCCTGACCAAGGCTGCGTTCCTATCGGCACGCAACGATGCTCTGGCGAATGTCGCCATCATTGGTGCCGGCCTGGTGACTGCCTATACCTTCTCCGGCTGGCCCGACCTGGTCGTGGGTCTAGGCATTGCCGCGATGAACGCTGACGCCGCGAAAGAAGTCTGGGAGGCAGCGCGCGCGGAACAGCAAGCATCGACGGCTCGATCTTGAGTTTGATCGCGACGCTGGGCGTAGCCACGATTGCGGTGGGGTGCGGCATCGTCATTGCTGGAACGATGCGGTAAGAGCCCTTTACGTCATGCGCCTATTGAGCGATCCGCTGTGCTTTTGCCCGCATTCCGCAAGCTGACGAAGCTGTTTCGCAAGCCGTTCGGACCCTGGCACCTCAATGAATGAATCCTTGCCAGTCATTAGCAGCTGGATGGTTTGCCGACGGCCGGGGCTGCTGGTCGAGAACTCCAGGATTAGTCCGGAGATCTTGCGGCGTGAAACCGTCAAGCTGATTGCAGCTCCTTGTCCATTTTCCCCTTCATATTCGCCACAGCGGCCAGCCGCTCTCAGCAGTTGCCCGAGTGCGACACCCGATGTTCTGACGTGACGGATGAGTTCCCGCACCGGGTCTTTCCCGCCGCGTGAAGGTGATGAGGGCTTTGACTTTGGCACGAGAGTATTCAGCTTCTGCTTGTGCCTCGGTCTAACAGCGTGAAAGTGCCCATCTGGGACAGCAGACTGCCTTTGTGATCGCTCAGTCCATCGTTGGCCAAATGGTCGAAGTCAACCATGTCTTGATAGCTCGCCGCAGCAAAGCGCGATACCAGCAAGCCTAGCCTGCGCCCGAGCGCTGCTTTATCTTCTTCAGCGGTATCTGCGGGGCCTGGCATCTGGGTCTCATCGATTTCAGGCATTGGGAGGCTCATGATTGATTGAGGTGGTAGGTGCTGGCGTAGAAGAAGTTGCCGATGACTTGTGTAGGATCGGCAATCACCGCTCGAATGGCCTCTGGGACCAGTGACATGGCGTTGGGTGGAAGCAGTAGTCGTGGCCATAACTCAGCGCCACTGGCGTAGTAAGTGCCGAAGTGTTCAGTGACTAGTTCCGTCAATCGAGCGGCGCTGTGGGCATGGCCCATGACGATCCCAATCGTTTGCCCCTCCCCAGTCGCAAAGTAGTCGAATGTGGCGGTGAAAAATGTGGGGTAGTCGAACCCACCGGCCTCGATGAGTGAAACGAATCCAAACTCTTCCTGCCGCCGACGCTCCGTGGATTCGATGATGTCAGACAGTGGGTAAGACTCGACTGTCGCTGCCTTATCAAGTGATTTCTTCATGTTTAAGCCCTTCCTTTTCGTTGCCGATAGGTTTGCGCATGGGTGCCTAAAAAAGCGGTCATGGCTTCGCGGTACTGGAGGACTTCCGGTGGAATCGTGAGCGACAACTCACGCGCGATGGCGACCGCGTACTTCAGCTGCTTTTCGGTGGGTGGAATGATCTGATGGTCCATCAGTGTGCAAAGCGCATCCGTGATCCGTCTGGCCAGATCAGCTCTTTGCGATCCTGGCGCGATGGCAACCGACATCAAATCGACCAGACGCTCCTCAGCCACGGCATCCAATGCCAGTGGTAACACCAGATCGTGGTCGCCATAAACGAGTTGGAAGGACACGTACACCCCGCGTTCATCATCTTCATGAGTTCTATGAACGTCCGCATTCCTGTAGCTCCTCGGCACCTCGGACTGTCCGCTAGCGCGCATCAAGAAGCCGTAGCACCCAGGTAGCGCCGGCGAGTGGATTATATGGATCAGGCACCCACTTAGGAACTCTAAGTATCTGGGGCGGTGCCGAAAATCGAAGCTGTGGGCTGATCTAGCTCGGCGGCACGGTGTGGCAACCCTCGATAAAACTCTGAATCCGATCCCCAGACGCCTAAACGAGGCAATGGCGCGCGTGGGCGTCTCTCAGAAGGTTCTTGGGGTTAAGTGCGGCATTGACCCATCGGTAGCCAGCTCCAGGATCAACCATTACTGCACGGGGCGGCACGTGCCCAACTACACGCTGCTGCTGAAAATAGCCGTGGTTCTGAAAGTGCCAGTCGCATTCTTCTACACCCCAGATAACGAGTTGGCCCGGTTGCTGACCAGCTACCAGCTGCTCCCAGTCCGTGCACGAAAGGAACTGGTGAGGAAGTCAGAGCAACTGCTCAGCGGCATCAGCGACTAGCGATCAGTTAGACCGGACGATCTGAAGCCGGGGTACGCCGTCGATGATGAGTAGCTGACGATACCGGTCGATCTGGAACCGAAACGTGCCTCGGAAGTTGACGCCGGCATACCGGACAGGGCTGATGTGCCTCAGTATCTCTTTGCTGAGCACCACGCCCTTTTTCTCCAGGGAGGCAACAGCATCTTGTATTCGACTGGCCTGCCATCCGATCACAAGATTGGACAGGAAGGTTAGGGCGCCGGAGATTGCAACAACCTCGTCAGGACGCCGGCCCCGATCGTGGCGTACGGCACCCAAATGAATGGCATGCTGAAGGGTGTGTACATGCTCACCCCGGTTTAATAGCCTAGTGATCTCGCGACGGAACTCAGGTTTGGTGAAGTAATCGCAGAGGTAAATCGTGCGCAACAGTCGTCCCAGCTGCTGTCCAGCACGGTGGATCGGATCACCTTGAGCAGCAGACCCAAACCGTTGCATCCCCGTCACCGCACTGAGCGTGCCGTTACTCATCGAAGCCATTACGCGCACCAGATCGTCCCAGTGCTTCCGCACATGTTCGAGATTGAGGGTCGAGTCAACGACTTCCTTGATTCCTTCAGGAACGGCCATGCCACGAGGCACTGTCAAACGGCGCTCACGCAAATTGCGAAGGCGGGGGCAAAGATCGAATCCCAACCCGTGTGAAAAAGCCATTGCCACATCGGTGTAGCCGTGGGTATCGACAGCCAGTCGATCAATGTTCAATTCGGTTTGGCGAATCACGCCTTCAATAGCCACACCAGGTTGGCGCTCGCCGAGCACGATCGGCTGGTGATAAATGATCGGCCAGCGGTCCGATACATGGGTGTACATACCCACGGAAGGCGTCTGGCGCCGAGGGTCAAGGCGCGCATTCCAGAGATGCTTGGATGTAGTCAGGCTCATCATGTCGGAGGACGCCGACTTGCCATCACCCCACATTGCGACGATCGGCAGTTGATTGATGAACTCCAGCACCATCGCATTGCCTTTATTGATGGCGTTGTCGAACTCCAGCCCCTTCATCGCGCCTGCAACATCCTCTGGACTCAGCTCCGACATCATCATCGCCACACCAGACGCCGTCATATCGGTGCCCAAGCCCAATATCCCGGCATACCCCAGCAGCAATTCCCGGTCATTCTTCGGCAGACGACCTTGTAGCGCCTTTGTAAAACGGGTTTTCACGTCCATTTCCAGCATGAGGTCTGGAAGCTGGATGCTGCCGATCTCTTGGTCGATCATGGCGCGTGCATTGGCGACTTCGGGGGGCTCGCCCTCAGCTTCCAGACGATCGAGGCTGATGTCGTTCTCATTGATTTCCAACTCGCCACGGCTGAGTGCGGCGGCGACAGCTTTGATTCCAACCTCAGCCGCCTTGATGAGGGGTGCAAGGTAGTCATCCACATTGGCAGGCAAGCGCAGCAGACCATAGTGACGGCGCTTGTGCTTCTCCCACTCGGCAGTGGGAATCAATAAATGGTCGCGGTCCCGGAAAGTGTTGCTGTAATCCAGCCAACAACTGCCACTGCGGAAGCTCTTTCTCAGATTGAGTAATGTCTCTGCTTCAAACGCACGAAATGCACGCTCTCGGTCCTTTTGCTCGTCAATCAGCGAGTTCCATGCTTTTCCATGACCCTTCAAATGATCTGGCAGGGCGGTATTGCTGTTTTCATAAAGCCCGCGAAGCGCAGTCAGTCCTGAAAGCCCCTTGTCATCTTCATTGCCCTTGATATCCAGCTTGGCAAGACGTTTCAGCAGCGGACGAATGGATTTGTTTTGATTTTGGTCAACCAATTCCGAGCGTACCGCCGCCAGCCTGCTGGGAAATACCGTTTCGCCGAATGTTTTCTGTAGCTCCAGAATCTTCGTGCGTAGTGCATCAGGCTCGACTTTCTCGTCATTGGCCATGTCGAAGATATTGGTCAGCACCCCGCGATAACTGACGATGGTGGTTGCGTCGCCTTTTTTGACGTTCGCAAGCGCGCGGCTGCAAATATCCGATGTCATTTTTCCTGTGAGCTGGATAGCCATGTCAGAGGTCTGGCTCAGGCTCACCTTGAGGAATGAAACCAGTTGCAGGATTTGCGATACCGGCTTCAACCGCTTGAAGCTCCTCGGGCTGCGCTGTTGCATCAACCTGGCGTAGTCCTGGAGCCGCTGTAAGGAAACGCCGGGTAGCTCGATCGCAGCGATTCCAAGGCCGGTCAAGAAGTCGATCTTCTCGAATATCGCAGCCATATTTTTCGGTGAGCGTTTCTTAGGTGCGCTTTGCAACCACTCCAGAGTGGTCCGCCCATCCTTGCGGTTGACCATCAGGGCGTCCATCCATGCCTGACGTTGCTCGGCCGTAGTGGCTTTGCAGATGGCGACGTAAACGTTTTCCTCGGTATCAATCGAGGCCCGAACACAGATACCGCGAATCGTAGATAGGCTGGGGATCAGGAGCTTGCGATCTACAAGCCATCTACAGGCGATATCCATGAGTCGATTGGTATCGCTAGTACCTTTGCTGGCCTCTCGCATTGCCGCCAACAGCATCGCTTCTTGCCGTTTGGTATGTCCCGCGATACCAAGGTGGGTCATCGACCACGCTTGATGCTTTAGGCGGGTGTTTTCACGTTTGTAGAGCGCACGCAACGAAGCAATAGAGGGCGCGACAAGGCCAAGTTGGTCGCCGACAAACTTCAGTAGGGGGCGCGGCAGCGTGTTGAACGAGTTGAGCCGTCCGCCAGATAGCCGAATGAAGCAGAGTTGTATGGCAACGGGGATTCTGAACTGCTTGTTGAAAGCCCCCGCGATCGCCTGAATGTCTTTGGGCGACAGGGCAAAAAAGTCTTCCAGCTCTGACTGGGTCAGTTCTTCAGGGAGTTCTTCAATCCCTAAAAATCGCTCTTTCCATTGCGACATTTGCTTCCCCTTGGCTGGAGGACACCGAATGTAGCAGCGTTATTTTCGGAATAAAAACCAGTTTCCTTTAGCCGCTTTGGCTGACCACAAGCGGCTCTTGGGTACAATCACAAACCGCGACTAAAACCATAACTCATTGATTTTGTTGATTATGATCGAAAAATAACACGCAAGTCATTGATTTATATAGATTTCGAGAGCGCCGGTTTTTCGTTCTTCAACCAGATGACCCCAAACCGTTGCAGCTGGGCCAAATCAGCTGGCGCGATGGATAGCCCTGCGGAGTCCTCACGAGGGGTCAGGTAGTCATCGAGGGCTACGGCGACCAGCTTGTTGAGTGAAAGGCCGGTGCGGTGAGCGTGAGCCATTGCCCGATTGTGCAGCTCAGGATTCAGCCGGAGAGTCAGTGCCATACCGACCCCTTTTCGCTCTTTTGAGTGGTATCAGAGTAATACCGCACCTCAAAACGTAGAGCCTTCGCAAAGCCCGTAACTGTGTGGATTTGTGGTATCACCGGGGGGCGGGCTGGGCTACTTGTTGAGTCTAAGACAAGGCCAGACTCGCGCCTCCCGGCGCTCGCTTCGCTCGCTTGGGTAGGCGCGCGCCGCTCTTTGCTCGGTACAGCAGGTTTGCAACAGGTTGCAGTCATGATCGTGACTCCGGCAGGCGGCAGCGACGGACACGCGCAGAGCACGCGGGATCGCCGCCAACGGGTAAGGGGAAGTCACAAGCGCGCCGATAGCCCTAGCTGCTGGTTTTGCCTCGACACGACAGGCTATCTCGTCGCGCTGCCCGGGCTGCGGTCGCTCTCCCGAAGGAGTCCGCTATCTCGCGCGGCTTAGCCGCGCGGTGACGCTCTCTCAAACGTCACGGGCACAAGTGTGTAAATCGGCTTGTGTGCAGCGAGTCTACGGAGGTATCAGCTTGGCATCAAGGCTGGTGCCAGATTGAAAGCGCGACGATACCAACCGGCCGCAGCGCAGATTGCAAGAAACATCGTGAGCGAGGCGCGGGCGGAGTGCGGTGCTGCGTCAAGGTCGCAGACGCGGGGCGGCAGTGCGGCAGCGGAGGGCGTGCAGGCTTCCGGCGCTGCGCGCCTACCTTGGGGGCTACGCCCCCAAGCCCCCGCCTGCTCGCCTACGCTGCGGTGGGTGCCGTGGCGTGGCCGCTCTTGCCCTCTCCCTCGCCTTGCTGGAGCCACTCAGGCCCGGGATCCCAGCCAGACACGACGCCCATGCGGCCCACCTTGATGGCTGATGTTGCGACGCTGTGCAGGAGCGGCAGTAAGTCGGCTGCATCTTCATCCTCAAGAAGGTGGCTCGACAATCTGGACAGATGCGCGGCGAACTGCGCGGAGGCGGTCTGATACCACTCAGCAGCCTGATCAGTATCGGAAGGGTGACGACGGGTGCGGGTTGATGCGGGGAGGCCGAAAAAATCCTCTCGCGTGTTGATCGTGCTCATTGGTAGCGGCTCCATTGGTGGGTAGAAATGCGGGTAACAGCCGCGAGCCACATCTACGAAACGCACGTTTATCAAGGCTCGCAGGAGATGGTTCGGGTGACGCCACCCCACCAATTTAGGCTCCAAGAGGGGCCAAGGAAGTCTTAAAACCCCATAGAAATGTGGGGTTTTTTATTGCCCGTCGTCCAAGCGCGTCCGGGTAACTCCGGTTGAATCCGGGGATAAATCTGGGTAACTAACCGGGTAAGTCGCTTACCCGCCAACCTGTTACCCGTGTTTGAGTTACGCGCAACTTCTCAAGCTGCATGGCGAGCTGGTGTGGGCAAGGCCGATGCGAAGCGCACCTGTGGGCACCAGGAAGCACCACAGAGACACCAAAATCCGGCTCAGGGGGCTTGTACTTTCACACTCACCCTTCCGAATTGGGGGCGCTGGCGCTGGCTTCACAACAGGGCTAGCATCCTGACGCAGCACTCAATTGGCATAAGAATTCGCAGCTGGCCTGTTTCGGGACTTGACGCTTTTGTCGGCACACCGTTTCGCACCTCACAAGAATAAGTAAGGGGAATCATAGACATGCGTAAGATTTTTAGCTTGCTGCGTCAATCTACTGCCGTGATAGGCGGTGGTTTTGACGCCTAAAGGGCGTTAGGAGCCAAGAAGATTGATCGCTGAGCCATTCAAAAACGCACTTATCGGCAGGTCTATCTCACATGTCTGGAGAGGCTACGGCTCGGCACTGTTCCTTGAGTTCGGAGAGTTAAGCCCTTCAAACCGAGTGCGTAGAGATAGCTCGGTCGGGAATCCAACCGGCGAAATCACGCTCATGATCGAGTGGAGTTGGAGAATCGAAAAACCAAAATCCATTCTGGGCGGCAGTTGGAGCAGCGAGCGTAGGTGGGCCGGCATGTTTGAAAAACTGAAAGGCTCAACAGTCGTTGCCGTTGCGCTGTTCGGAACGCTGCCAGAAATTGAGGTTTCACTTTCAAACGGGCTTCGAGTGGTCTCGTTCATGACGGCAGAGGGCCAACCAGAGTGGGCAATTATTTGCCGCACACCTTTGCAAAAGAGCCTCGGGGTCAAACATGGGCGTCTGCACGTCGAGGAGTTGGCTCCTAACAAGGCATTCAAGCGGACGGGCTACGCCCGCCGCTTAACTTAGGCGTTAGCAGTAAAATGAATCCAACCGTTTACGCTCTTTGCCAAAAACCTGTGCTTGGCGCAGCCATGTGGTTAGCTTCGCTTTGCTCGTTTCCCCCACTTTTTCATTCCGTCCCGTTAAACATTGAAACAGCAGAAGCACCTGTCGTTATCCCATTTGTGGTGCCAGTTGATAAAAAATACCAACTTAATATTAATTTCGTCTTTTCATCAACTGATGCTCGCCTTGCTGACAAAATTGTTGGTTCACGCTACGACACTATTTGCAGCACTCACATTAAATATTCTGATATTCCAGAACAAAAAAGAGCAGGGCTTGGTCAGCCAATTCCACTTAGAGTAAAAATTAAAGATAAAAATGGTGGCGCTATTGTTGTCAATTCAATATTCGAGACACTATGCCTTGCGTCGCACGATGGTGGTAAAACAAAAACAAGAGCAGTAAGTCTTCCTGTTTTACTTGTGGGCAGCTATACCGCAGAAGTTATACCCATTGAGCCTTATATTATGGTGCCCAACATAAAAACAACACTTTCACTGGTGGCTGGCAATGGCAAATAAACAGCCTGCTAACAAGGCGTTGCACCGGAAAAACTTGCCTCCGCTTCGCTACGGCAATTTTTCCGGTGAACTTAGGCGTTATAAGTCACGATGACGAAGGCCCGCGTCCACAGATGCAAGAGCAACCCACATCGTCATGACGTTGCAATTCGCTACGACAAAATTAATGTTGAGGAGTGGCATTGGGTTTGTGAGCAAACAGAATTCGCGCTTCGAGAATCAAGCACGAAGGGCGCCTTCAAGAAAACGCGAACACCGGTCGCTTTTCACATAATGCTTATCGCGTTCTGTCCGTTCTGCGGAAAGGAGCTGCGGTGACTTATAACCAGGCATTCAAGCGGACGGGCTACGCCCGCCGCTTAACTTGAGCGTTGGGTGGCACTGAGCGTTTAGGTTTTTGGGTGCAGCGTTATTCTTCTGGCTATGTTTTTATAGGTAAGGGTCCAGCAGCACTCCGCCGTGTTTTTCGCAGCACCGGTATCTGGTCATTGAGTTTCTTCAGCGTCTTGCAAGTTCACCAAACCATTCGAGGTGCGGTCATGCAACGAGCTTCGGTCAGTGCCACGGCGAGTTCAGCCTCGTTTGCTGAGTTCGCGGTAGCGGCCAGCTCAGCGTCACCCAACAAGGCACTGCACCGGAAAAACTTGCCTCCGTTCCGCTGCGCTCCACTGCGGCAATTTTTCCGGTGAGTTTGGGCGTTGGGTGGCACTGAGCGTTTAGGTTTTTGGGTGCAGCGTTATTCTTCTGGCTATGCTTTTATTGGTAAGAGTCCAGCAGCACTCCGCCGTGTTTTTCGCAGCACCGGTATCTGGTCATCGAGTTTCTTCAGCTTCTTGCAGGCTTACCAAACAATTCGAGGTGCGGTCATGCAACGAGCTTCTGTCAGTGCCACGGCGAGTCCCGGTTTGTTTGCTGAGTTCGCGGCAGCGTCCAGCTCAGTTCCACCCAACAAGGCACTGCACCGGAAAAACTTGCCTCCGTTCCGCTGCGCTCCACTGCGGCAATTTTTCCGGTGAGTTTGGGCGTTAGGGGGCAGACAGCGGCGCGCACCATGACAACCAGAATCCATTTAATAGAGCATTTGGGTCACATGAAAATGCTCAGTAAAGAAAAAGCTGAATGGGAGAGCGGCTGGTGGTCTGTTGCTCCTACCACCGCAGAAAAATTGGTTGGTGGGCACATTTATTTTCACAAAGCAAAGGCAAAGCCATCTTTTTTTGGTGGCGTCATTTTGAGCTATCGCGTCGAGACTGAGGGTGAGTGGCCCGGTCGCATCATCTTCAAATTCCGCTCAGGCCAAGAGTTCAAAGCCATTAAAGCAGGCACCACTGGCTGGGGCATGGAGAAGAAAATTGTCTTGTAGTCAGCCCCCTAACCAGGCGCTGCACCGGAAAAACCTGCCTCCGCTTCGCTGCGGCAGTTTTTCCGGTGAGCTTGGGCGTTGGGCGTAAGAAACATGGGCCTTGAATCTGTCGAGTTCGTAATGGAGATCGAAGAGGAGTTCAGCCTCACGATCCCGGACATTGAAGCCGAAAAGCTCGAAAGCATTGGGCTGCTGCACGAATACCTAGTTAAAAGACTAGGACCGGGTGCGTCACCTGACGACGTATGGGCTCGCGTTAAAAAAATCTTAGTTGAGAGGCATAAGGTAGACGCACAGCATGTGCAGCCACACATGACTTTCGTGCGTGACTTGGGGTTCGATTGAGCATCGCGCCCAACAAGGCATTCAAGCGGACGGGCTTCGCCCGCCGCTTAACTTGAGCGTTAGGCCATAAAAGCCATGCAGAGCGATGATCCCCAGTATGTTAATTGCGGCACGCACGGTAAAAGAGTTTCCGCCGTCGTATGTAGTCACATGCTTCAAGAAAAAAGTCTTTCAGTTGGTTTTATTGAGAACAGCGACGACCCAAACGACCTGCAAGCGTGGTGTTACGGGTGCGAAGAAATGTTTCTTGCCGAGGGTGATAAAACACCGGCATTCGTTACATTTTGCGATATGTCTATTGTCTGCTGTGTTTGCTATGAAAAACTCAAAATAAACCACTCCACACATGCTTAATCGTCCAACTAAAAAAATTGGCCTAACAAGGCGTTGCACCGGAAAAACCAGCCTTCGTTTCGCTGCGCTGCACTACGGCTGTTTTTCCGGTGAACTTGAGCGTTAGGTGGCAAAAGGCACTCGCATGACTTTGAGAGAGGAGCAACCGCCAGACATTTCGCTTTCGGGTCTAAAGCTGTGGGTTCATGGCTGGCAATATCCTGACCAAACAGAATATTGGGACGCAAACTGGGTCACGTGCACTGCAAAGTGCGAGGCTCACGGTGCCACCGTTAAGGTCAACGGCTCATTTCTGCATGTCCCTGAGCTTCTGTCTTGGCTGCAAGATAGTGAAAAATTGTTTAGCACCCTCAGTGGCAATGCTTCACTGACTCCGATGGAGCCAGATATTCAGGTTGCCATTCAAGCGAAGTCATTGGGGCATATGAGCATCATCGTAGACATAACGCCAGACAACATAAATCAGAGACATCACTTTGAGTTTGAGGCAGACCAAACACATGTGGGCAATCTCATCCAGCAGTTGCGCGTATTGCTTTCAAAATATCCAGTCAGGGGCAGTGCCACCTAACAAGGCGTTGCACCGGAAAAACCAGCCTCCGTTTCGCTACGCTGCACTACGGCTGTTTTTCCGGTGAACTTGAGCGTTGGGCCTTGAAAAACACAGCCTCAAACAGTCGCGTCTCTATATGCCTTTAGCACTGCATTCATGCGCGTCTGCCAGCCTGTTCCGAGGGTGCGATACCAAGCGAGCACGTCCGCATCGAGGCGCAAAGCAATCTGCTCTTTACGCTCATGCTCGGCCTTCGCTGGCCGACCACGCTTCGCACGCAGTTCCGCCAAGCCACGGTGCGCTATTGCGCCATCCCAAAACGACAATACGGCTGCCTTGTCTTTCACGTCGTAGGGCACATCAGCTTGGGGGGTATGCACGGAAATACGCTTCTTGTTCATGGGGTTCTGCCTCTCTGCACGAAATCATTCGGGGGCCGTCTTCACGGTCAGTCCACACCAGCACAACAACACGTCCTTTCAACCATCCCAAGCTCACCATGCGTTGCTCGCCGTATGCTTCACTGGTGTCCTCGCGGCTGAGCATCGGCTCATCAAAAACGGGATCGCACTCAGCCAAGTCAACCTCATGCTTGCGCTGGTTCTTCTTCCGCTTGGCTGGGTCGTAGATCATGGCATTTATCGTATATGCGTTTATTGTAGTGGGCAAGCCCGTCTGTCACTGGGGCTGGCCCAACAAGGCGTTGCACCCGACCCCCACGCCTCCGCTTCGCTGCGGCGCGGGGTCGGGTGAACTTAGGCGTTACGAACATGACGGACGTCTCTACGTTGCGGCTTTATCTGCTGCGCGCCATGTACCTACTGATGGCGGTTGGCTTAGGCATTACCGTCTGGCCCGGAATACTCGCTCCAGGCAATGTCTCTCACATGGGCAGTGTCGTTCGCAGCATGCTGGGTGCGCTCGCACTCATGTCTCTATGGGGCCTGCGCTACCCGGTGAGAATGCTTCCCGTTTTGCTGTTTGAGTTCATGTGGAAAGTAATTTGGGTTGTAGCTTTTGCTCTTGGCCCATGGCTTAGCGGGGATCTCGACCCAGACAGCCAAGAGACTCTCTTTTCGTGCCTAATGGGTGTCGTCTTGGTCCCAATCGCCGTACCTTGGGACTATATCTACCGGCACTACATCCGAGCACCTGGAGACCGCTGGAGGGGAGAAGCAACTAGTGCCCAACCAACGGTTCCAGCCGACGTCCCCGCTTCGCGGGGCCGCGGCTGAACCTGTGAGACCGTGTGGCCTGGAACCTCCGGCCGAGGCAGAGGGCAATTCAACCGCGCCATCGGATCTCTGGTCGTAAGTTGCAAAGAATGTCCAGTGCATTGGCGCCGCTGGGCACCGTGAAGGCCACGGGATTCCGGTAGCAGGTGGGTATCTCAGCACCCTAAACCGCTGGCAGCGGCTGTGGTAATGCCGAAAGTGCAAAGCAGAAAATGCTGCCGCCCTCGGCTGGAGACTCCACCCAGATCCGTCCACCATGGCGTTCGACAATCTTTTTGCAGATCGCCAGGCCGATGCCGGTACCGGGATACTCCTCCTCGCTGTGCAGCCGCTGGAACATCTCGAAGATGCGTACGCGGTGCTCGACTGCAATACCGATGCCGTTGTCCTGCACGCTGACGATCACTAGACCGTCCTGCTGTCTGGCTTCAACCCGTATCCGGGGTATGGTGCCGCGCGCGACGTACTTGATGGCGTTATCGACGAGATTGCGCAGCAGCTGTCTCAGCAGCGCAGCCCCACCCTGCACCATGGGCAGTTCGCCATGGCTGACCTCGGCAGCTCTGGCGGCCAGCACTGGCTGCAATTCGAGCAGTGCCTGCTCCAGCAATTCGGATAGCACGAGTGCCTGCGGCTCCAGCTCGCCACGTCCGGCGCGCGAAAAATCCAGCAGGTCATGGATCACATTGCGCAGCTTGTTGGCACCATCGTCGATGAACTGCAGGTACTCCCGGCACTCGGCGTCGAGTGCATCGCCCAGCTGTGCATGCAAGCGCCGCATCAGCAGCTGTGAAAAGCCGGTGATGCCACGCAGTGGCGCCTGCAGGTCGTGCGAGGCGATGTAGGCAAACTGTTCAAGCTCGGCATTGCTGCTCGCCAGCGCCGCCCCGTACTGGCGCAGGCTGGCCTCGATCTCACGACGCACCGCCATCTGTGCTTCTAGGTCGCAATTGCGGTGATAGAGCTCCAGGCTTTTCTGTTCCAGCAACTGTTCTGCCTGGTTGCGTGCCGCGCGCTCCCGCGCCAACTCCCGTTGCAGCAGTTCGCGTTCGTCCACGAATGGCTCAGGCAGGGGCAAGCGTGAAGCGCGCCGAGGTTCCGGCTCCACCGGAAATATCTTCCACCAACAAAACCAGAGGGTCGCCAAAATGCTTCATCGTGGCACGCACGAGACCTTCGGCAAAAGCGGCCATCGGGCGCGGCGAACGGTATTCCATCACCAGCTGTCCAGCGGCACAGGGCGGGTAGGTAAACGAGGGCAGTTCAGCATCCGGATAGAGTTTGCGCACCTCGACGTGGATGTAATCCTCGATCCGCGAGAGAAAATCCACCGTGCCGGATGCTTCAGTGAAAAAGCGGCCGTAATGCCGTGTAAACATGACGAACACATGTTCGCCGAAGGCGATCAGAAGATCGCGCAGTGGCAAGGCTGTGGCCCGGCTCAGCTCCAGCGCCATCGCCACCATCTCGCGGTGGTCATAGTTGCCGACTGCCGTGTAGGCACCATCGTGTGCGCCACCAGCGGCAGTGATGATCCGGTCCTTCACGGCCAGTCCGAATCGCTCGCCAACCATGTCGAGAAACTCGGTGAAGATCATGCCTTTCATGTGTCGCCCTCCGTTGCTTGATGCTACACCGGCAGACCACATTCAAAGCACCCGGCAGCGGGCGGATTCACCCGCCTAGCGGCGGGCGCGGAAGAAATCCCGCAGCAACTGGCCGCACTCGGCTTCGAGCACTCCACCCACCCACTCCACGCGGTGGTTGAGGCGGGGATTGGCAATCACATCGTAAAGCGAATGCACGGCCCCGGCCCTGGGGTCTGCCGCGCCGAACACCAGCCGCTGCACACGGGCGTGGATAATGGCACCCGCGCACATCACGCAGGGTTCGAGGGTGACATAGAGCGTGGTGCCGGTGAGCCGGTAGTTGCCCTCCAACTTTGCAGCCGCCCTGAGCGCAATCATTTCGGCGTGGCCACTGGGGTCGTGGTCAGTAATGGGGCGGTTGTGGCCCTCGGCGATCAACTGGCCATCCCTGACCAACACGGCCCCCACCGGCACTTCGCCCTTCGCGGCGGCTTGCTCGGCCAATGCAAGGGCGCGCTGCATCCAGCGCTGATCCACCTGGCTGCCCTCCAGCTCGGTCATTTCGCTGCGCAGTGGACGGGCTTTGCGCAATTGTTCCGGGTGCAGTGCCATCCCAAACCCCCTCCCCTAACCCCTCCCCGCAAGGGGGAGGGGAATCTCAAGCCAATGTGCGCTATTCCCACTCAATGGTGGCGGGCGGCTTGCCCGAAATGTCGTAGACCACGCGGCTCACACCCGGCACTTCATTGACGATGCGGCGGCTGCAGACATCAAGTAATTCATACGGCAGATGCGCCCAGTGGGCGGTCATGAAGTCGATGGTCTGCACCGCACGCAAGGCAATCACCGGCTCATAGCGACGGCCATCGCCGGTGACGCCCACACTCTTGACGGGGAGGAAGACGGCAAAAGCTTGTGAGGTCTTGTCATACCACCCGCTCTTGCGCAGCTCGTCGATAAAGATCGCGTCGGCGCGGCGCAAGGTATCAGCGCTGGGTTTATCGACAGCACCGAGGATGCGCACACCGAGGCCAGGACCGGGGAATGGGTGACGGAAAACCATCTCGCGCGGCAGGCCAAGTTCAAGGCCCAACGCGCGCACTTCGTCCTTGAACAGTTCGCGCAGTGGCTCGACCAGCGACATGCGCATGTGTGCCGGCAGGCCGCCGACGTTATGGTGCGATTTGATGACGTGGGCCTTGCCGGTCTTGGCGCCGGCACTCTCGATCACGTCCGGGTAGATGGTGCCCTGTGCGAGGAACTCGACATCCTTCAGTTTCGTGGCCTCCTGCTCGAAGACGTCGATGAAGGTCTTGCCGATGATCTTGCGCTTGGCTTCGGGGTCGGCAACACCAGCCAGACGTTCGAGGAACATCGACTCGGCATCGGCGCGAATCACCTTCACGCCCATGTTGTTGGCGAACATCTGCATCACCGCATCGCCTTCGTTCAGGCGCAAGAGGCCGTTGTCGACGAACACGCAGGTGAGCTGTGCGCCGATGGCCTTGTGCAACAAGGCCGCCACCACGCTGCTATCTACACCACCACTCAAGCCCAGTAGCACTTTCTTGTTGCCGACCTGCGCACGCACACGGGCGATGGCGTCCTCGGCGATGTTGGAGGGCGTCCAGGCATTGCCGCAGCCGCAGATGTCATGGACGAAGCGCGAATAGATTTCCTTGCCCTTGCTGGTGTGCGTCACTTCCGGATGGAACTGCACGGCGTAGAGGCCACGTGACTCGTCGGCCATCGCGGCGAGTTCGAGATCGTGCGTGGAGCCGATGCGGGTGAAGCCTGTGGGCAGCGCACTCACGTAGTCACCGTGGCTCATCCAGACATCCAGCAAGCCGTGGCCTTCGGCGTTGGCGCGATCCTGGATGCCATTGAACAGGCGCGAATGGCCGCGCGCGCGCAGCTCGGCGTAGCCGAACTCCTTGACGCTGCCGGGTGACATCTGGCCACCCAGCTGGATCGCCATGGTCTGCATGCCGTAGCAGATGCCGAACACCGGCACGCCGAGATCGAATACCGCCTGCGGCGCACGGGGTGAACCGGCATCGAGAGTCGACTCCGGCCCGCCGGAGAGAATCACGCCCTTGGGCGCGAAGTCGCGGATGGCAGCCTCATCCATATCAAAGGGATGCAACTCGCAATACACGCCCAGTTCGCGCACGCGGCGGGCGATGAGCTGGCTGACCTGGCTGCCGAAATCGAGGATGAGGATTTTGTCTTGGTGGATGTTCATTGCGGCTTCGATCTTCACTACGAAAAAGCCCCGGCGAACCGGGGCTGAAGAAAACTCAATCAACCCGGTAGTTGGGCGACTCCTTCGTGATGGTGACATCGTGAACATGCGACTCGCGCATACCGGCGGAGGTGATCTTCACGAAACGGGTCTTGGTGCGCACTTCCTCGATGGAAGCGCAACCGGTGTAGCCCATGCTGGCCCGCAGGCCACCGACCATCTGGTGAACGATCGCCGCCATCGGGCCCTTGAACGGCACGCGGCCCTCGATGCCCTCCGGCACCAGCTTCTCGACTTCACGGGTGGTGTCCTGGAAGTAGCGATCCTTACTGCCTTCGGCCATGGCACCCAGGCTGCCCATGCCACGGTAGCTCTTGTAGCTGCGGCCCTGGAACAGCTCCACATCGCCTGGTGCCTCCTCGGTGCCGGCGAGCATGGAACCGACCATCACCGCCGCCGCACCGGCGGCAATCGCCTTGGCAAAGTCACCGGAGTAGCGCACGCCGCCATCGCTGATCAGCGGGATGCGATTCTGCAAGGCGTTGGCGACATTCATCACTGCCGTGATCTGCGGCACGCCAACACCCGCCACCACACGCGTGGTGCAGATCGAACCAGGGCCAATGCCGACCTTGACCGCATCGGCACCAGCATCTGCAAGTGCGAGCGCGGCCTCAGCCGTGGCGATGTTGCCGCCGATGACCTGCAGCGTGTCGCCGTATTTCCTTTTGATCGCCGCGACGCGATCCAGCACGCCCTTGCTGTGGCCGTGGGCGGTATCGACCACGATCACATCCACACCGGCTTCGACCAGGGCTGCGACGCGCTCGTCGGTATCGGACCCCGTGCTCACCGCCGCGCCAACGCGCAGGCGACCGCGCTCATCCTTGCAGGCAAAGGGGTGGTCGGTGGACTTCTGCATGTCCTTGACGGTGATGAGGCCACGCAGGCGGAAGCCCTCATCCACCACCAGCACTTTCTCGATGCGGTGCTTGTGCAGCTTGCCGATCACCTCGTCCTTGCTCGCCCCTTCACGCACGGTGACGAGGCGGTCGTGCGGCGTCATCACGCTGGACACGGGCGCATCGAAGCGGGTCTCGAAGCGCAGGTCGCGGCCGGTGACGATGCCGACCAGCTTGTTGCCATCCACCACCGGCACGCCGGAGATGCGCTTGGCGCGGGTCAGCGCCAGCACCTCCGCAATGGTCATGCTGGGCGAAACGGTGATGGGTTCGAGAATGATGCCGCTCTCGTGCTTTTTCACCGCCATCACTTCGGCAGCCTGGCGTGCGGGCGTCATGTTCTTGTGGACGATGCCAAGACCACCTTCCTGCGCCAATGCGATGGCGAGTTTCGCCTCGGTGACGGTATCCATCGCCGCAGACAGCAGCGGGATGTTCAAGCGGATGGATTGGGTGAGCTGGGTGCCGGTATCGACCTGACGCGGCAGCACGTCGGAATACGCGGGAAGCAGTAAAACGTCGTCGAAGGTCAGGGATTCCTGGACGATACGGCTCATAAGCTTGGGCTCCAAAAACATATTATACGGGGATGACCCCGACAGACCCAGCCTCCCAGGCAAACCCGACTTACCAAGTGTCGGAACTCGCGGAAGTTTTGCGCGGCCTGCTCGAAGATTCATTGCCGAGCGTTTGGGTCGAAGGCGAGGTTTCCAACCTTTCGCGGCCTGCATCCGGCCACTGGTATTTCACCCTGAAGGACGCGCAGGCGCAGTTGCGCTGTGCGATGTTCAAAAACCGCAACTTCTACGTGCGCCCGCCCCCCCTCAATGGCGATCAGGTGCGGGTGCGGGCAAAGGTCGATTTCTACACCGGACGTGGTGACCTGCAATTGATCTGCGAGGCACTGGAACCGGCCGGGGTCGGCGAGTTGCTGGCTGCCTTCGAACGCCTCAAGAAAAAGCTGGCGGCAGAGGGCCTGTTCGACGAGCACCTCAAACGTCCGCTACCCGCGATGCCTCGCCACATCGGCGTCATCACCTCAGCAACCGGTGCAGCCCTGCAGGACATCAAGGCCACCCTCGCCCGCCGCTGGCCGCTCGCCACCGTCTGGCTCGCACCGGTAGCCGTGCAGGGCAACGAGGCACCGCCCGCGATTCTCAAGGCCTTGCAAGCCTTGCCCGCACTTGCACCGGTCGATGTGTTGATCCTTGCCCGTGGTGGCGGCTCGCTGGAGAATCTCTGGGCTTTCAACGACGAGGCCGTGGTGCGCGCGATACGCGC
Organism: Nevskiaceae bacterium; assembly: GCA_021731445.1. Classification (GTDB taxonomy): domain Bacteria; phylum Pseudomonadota; class Gammaproteobacteria; order Nevskiales; family Nevskiaceae; genus Stagnimonas. The sequence continues at coordinate 83,061 of JAKFXK010000010.1, forward strand.
CTGTCCGGTGCCAGTCGTGACCGGCATCGGGCATGAGGTGGATTTCAGCCTTGCCGATTTCGCCGCCGACCTGCGTGCGCCAACACCCACGGGTGCGGCAGAGCGGGTCAGCCCCGACATCGAAGAATGGCGTGAGACGCTGCGGCAGGCGAATTACGGCCTGCAGGGCGAAATGGCGGATACCCTGCGCCAGCGCCGCCAACAACTCTTGCAGCACATGACGCGCCTGCAAACCCTGCATCCGGGCCGTCGCTTGCAACAGCGTGCCCAACAGCTTGATGAACTCGCCGAACGCCTACTGCATGCCAACCCTCTGCGGCGCACCACCTTGCAAAAGCCGCGTCTTGCACAGCTCGGCGAGCGGCTGCGGCAATCCCAGCTGCGCCGGCACGAACGCACAGGCGCGCTACTGACGCGATTCGCCTCCCAGCTCGCCGCCTACAACCCCAGCGCCGTGCTGGAGCGCGGATACGCCATTGCCTTCACGGTCGATGGTCTGGCGGCGCGCGATGCCGCACAACTGCCGCCCGGCAGCGCCTTTACCCTGCAACTTGCGCGCGGCGCGGTGCAGGCCACGGCACAGTTCCCTATCCCCTCTCCCTCCAACACCAAAAAATCAGGATCTCTCAAATGAACCACAAGGCCGAGCTGGAACTGTTCAGAGACAACGTCAAGAAATTCCTGGCCAGCGAAATCGCACCGCATTACGAAAGCTGGGAAAAGGCGGGAATCATCCCGCGCGAAACCTGGACAAAGTTCGGCAATCACGGCCTGCTCTGCGTCGATACGCCTGAAGAATTCGGCGGCATCGGCGCACCTTTCGAGTTCAGCTGCGTGGTGCTGGAGGAAGTGGGCCGCTTCGGCTTTGGCGCGCTGGGGGCCAACCTCGCCGTGCACAGCGATATCGTCGCGCCCTACATCACCCACCTGGGCACTGATGCCCAGAAGAAGCACTACCTGCCCAAGCTCGTCACGGGCGAGTTCGTCGGCGCGATTGCGATGACCGAGCCGGGTGCAGGCAGCGATCTGCAAGGGGCAAAAACCACCGCTGTCGCTGAGGGCAGCGATTACCTCATCAGCGGCAGCAAGACCTTCATCACCAACGGCCAGCATGCCGATGTGGTGATTACCTTCACCAAGACCGACCCTGCCGCCAAAGCACGCGGCACCACGCTGTTCTTGGTCGATACCGCTACCCAGGGCTTTGCGCGCGGCCGCAACCTGGAGAAGATCGGCCAGCACTGTGGCGATACCTCGGAGATGTTTTTCGACAACGTGCGCGTGCCGGCGTCCGCCGTGCTGGGCGCAGTCGGCAACGGCTTTGGACACCTGGTGGACGAGTTGCCGCGCGAACGCCTGACGCTGGCTGTGGGCGCGGTGGGTGCCGCCGACGGCATGATCGCCATGACCATCGACTACGTGAAGAACCGCAAGGCCTTTGGCACGCCGCTCTCGACGATGCAGAACACCCGTTTCGAGCTAGCCGAGATGCAGACCCAGCTCGATGTCGTGCGCGCCTACGTCGAGCAGTGTGCAACAGCCTATGCGGCCGGAAAGATGGACGTGCCGATGGCCGCCAAAGTCAAGCTCGCCGCCACCGAGATGCAGTTCCGCACCGCCGACCGCTGCCTGCAGCTGTTCGGCGGCTATGGCTACATGAGCGAGTATCCGATCAGCCGCCACTTCGTCGATGCCCGCGTGCAGCGCATCTACGGCGGCACCAGCGAGATCATGAAAGAGGTGATCGCCCGCTCGCTTTTGGGCATGGGCAGGTGACGCCCGCGATCACTCAACCGGAGCAGAACTCGTAAACCCCGGCACTGCCCGTGGCACTTCCGGAACTACGGGTATAACGGAACTCGACCGTGTCATAGGGTCGGGTGGTGGTATTCAGTGAACGCGATGCTGGCTGGGCAAATGATCCCTGCCCATCGGTTCGGAAGTTGAAACTGTCCTGCAAGGCGCCGGCGCGATAGGTATTGAGCTGGTAGTTCGCAACACTCTGCGTGGTGGCACCGATCTCGTAGACCACACCCACGGTCGTTCCGGCCGCGAACACGCCGCCGCCACTCGCTCGTGCCGAGACCGCGACCGCTCCCGAAGCCGTGCCTTCCATGCGCAACTCCGCCACTGTGCCGAAACTGCCGTCGGCAGCGG
>JAKFXK010000035.1 GCA_021731445.1 Nevskiaceae bacterium
GACGGCTGATCAGGTTTACGCTCAAGCCTGCGGGGCCTGCCACACGGCTGGCGTACTTAATGCACCAAAAGTGGGCGACAAGGGTGAGTGGGCCAAACGGGTGGCTGCCAATGGCGGCTTGGACGGCCTCACTGCCAGTGCCATCAAGGGCAAGGCGCAAATGCCTCCCCGTGGTGGCAATCCTGATCTGAGCGACGACGAGGTCAAGGCCTCCATTAAACTGATTCTGGACAAAAGCGGCGTCTGACCCACACAGCGCGGCACCTTGCGAGGCCATGCTCACCTTCAACGGTGGCATGGCCTTTGCGTTTGTGCTTGTGGCTGCCGAATGCCGCAAAGCTTCAAGCTGAACGGCAACTGTTACAGTCTGGTGGCTTTATTCCCGCCACACTTGAAGTCAATGCAATCCAACTTTTAGGAGAGGAAGTAAACATGAAGATGAAGCAGATCGTCGCTTGCGCTGCCCTTGTCGCAGCAACTGGCGTTTCCGCCCCGGCATTCGCAGGCGCGACCGGCAACGTGGGTGTATTCAGCGATTACATTTTCCGTGGCGTTACCCAGACCGGCGGCGGTCCTGCCGTGCAGGGCGGCCTGGATTATTCCACCGCATCTGGCTTCTACGTCGGCACCTGGGTTTCCAACTACGATTTCCCGACTGACGCAGCCACCTACGAAACCGACGTCTACGCAGGCTATGCCGGCAAGGTCGGTGATGTCGGCTACGATTTTGGGGCCATCGGCTATTACTACCGCAATGCCAACGCCCTCAACACCCTGGAGTTCTATGGCGGGATCTCCGTTGCCGGTCTCTCTGCCAAGCTGTTCTATACCGATGACCAAGCCAGCAGCAAGAACAGCGCTTTTTATGCCACCGCCAACTATCCGCTTGCCTTGACCAAAAGCGTGTCGATCACGCCATCCATCGGCTACGCCTTCGGGGACAACTACAAGTCGCCGGGTACGGAAGTGCTCGACTATGGCGTCACGCTGACCAAGTCGATGAACGAAGGTTTTACCTTCTCCTTCGGCCTCACCGGCACCGATCGTGATGGCACCAACGACGAAACTCTCGTCCTGGGCCTCAAGAAGAGCTTCGACCTGTAAGTCGTTTTCGGGTTTTCCCGTACTGAAAGGGCCGTTTCGACGGCCCTTTTTTGTGGCTTGAAGTTTGTGAGAGTGCTGACTCATCCACAGGCCGGGCCGCCCATGCAGCATTCAGCAAGGGCTGGGAGACTGCGAGAACGAAGCACATCTTGCGCCTCGGCAGCTTGCGGCCGGTCAAGCCGCTCTTCGCATTACGGCTGACCTTATCATGCACTTTACGTTTATCTATCTGGAAACTCGACATGAGCCTACTCTCCCGCCAGACGCTAATCCTCGCCACGCTCGCTTGTACGCTCGTTGCTTGCGCCACCTCGCCGCTGGGCAGGCGGCAGTTCTTGCTGGTGTCCGACGCCGAGGTCAGCCAGGCGGGCGCGGCCTCGTTTCAGGCCATGCAGAAGAAAATCCCGCAGTCGAAAGATTCGCGGCAGGTGGCTTACGTCAACTGCGTCTCGGCGGCGATCGTCAACGAGATTCCGCGCCTGCAAGTGCAGGGCAGATTGCATGTGCCCACGGGCTGGGAAGTGGCGGTGTTCGACAGCAAGGATGTCAACGCCTTCGCACTCCCTGGCGGCAAGATCGGCGTCTATAGCGGTCTCTTGAAAGTGGCCGCGACGCAAGACCAGCTGGCGGCCGTCGTCGGCCACGAAGTCAGCCATGTGTTGGCGGGCCACTCGGCGGAACGCTATTCCGAAACCGTGGCCTCGCAGATCGGCGGCGTGGTGGTGCAGGCCACCACCGGTGTCAACGGCGACCTCGTCGGCATGGCCACGCAGGCGTTCATCCTGCTGCCATTCTCGCGCGCGCACGAGACCGAGGCGGATCTTTTGGGTCTCGACCTGATGGCGGCTGCGGGCTTCGACCCACGGCAGTCGATCACGCTCTGGCAGAACATGGCGCGGGCGGGCGGGGGCAAGCCGCCGGAGTTCATGTCATCCCACCCTTCTGATGAAACCCGCATTCGCAATCTTTCGGAGCGCTTGTACACGGCGATGCCGATCTACGAGCGGGCCCGGGCCGAAGGGCGGCAGCCGCGCTGCTCCTGAATCACATGGGTGCGGTGAAATGGCAGGCGGCGAAGTGTTCGGGGGCCGTCTTGCGCAAGGCCGGTACGCTGCTGCCGCAGTAGTCGTCGGCCACGGCACAGCGGTCGCGGTAGCGGCAGCCCAGGGTCAGGCCCTGCACGGCAGCGTTCGGTGTGCGCTCTGACTGCAACACCGACACGGCAGGTATCAGAGATGTGCCACTACCCGGTGTGGCCGCCATCAGCGCCTGTGTGTAGGGGTGCATGGGTTGGCCGAACAGCTGCTCGCGCCTGGCCTGCTCCATAACCGCGCCGCCATACATCACCAGCACCCGGGTGCATATCTGGCGCACCACCGCCAGATCATGGGCGATGAACAGCATTGCCAGACCCAGCTCGCGCTGCAGATCCGCCAACAGGTTGATCACCTGCGCCTGCACCGAGACATCGAGTGCTGAAACCGGCTCGTCGCAGATCAGCAGTTTCGGTTCGACCACCAGCGCACGGGCCAGGCCGATGCGCTGACACTGGCCGCCGGAGAACTCGTGCACATGGCGCTGCATGTCGGCAGCACTCAGACCCACGCGCTCCAGCATGGCGGCGACCCTGAGCTGTCGCTCGGCCTTGTCGACGCCGGGGCAGAGCGCGATCAGCGGTTGTTCGATGATCCGGCCCACGCGCATCTTCGGGTCGAGGCTGGATAGCGGATCCTGGAACACCATCTGGATGTCACGGCGCAGTGGCTTCCAGCGTTTCCGGTCGAGCTTTGCCAGGTCAGTGCCGTTGAAGATCGCCGCACCCGATGCAATTGGCTGCAAACCCAGCAGCGCCTTGGCGAGGCTGGATTTGCCGCAGCCCGACTCGCCGACCAGCCCCAGGGTCTCGCCGGCATGTAGATTGAAATCCACCCCATCCACCACATTGCGCCAATGTCGCGTACGCCAGGGCATGAGGCGTGGCTGGGGGTAGCGCACCACCAAGCGACGGACGATCAGTAGCGGATTCTCGGACATGGGGCATTTTCGCATGCGCGCACAAAAAAGCCCGCCATCAAATCCCGATGGCGGGCTTCTGAGCGTCGGGCAGACTGCGCTGGCAGTCGCCCTCCACGGTTTATTCGAGCAGGCTGCGGAGCATCCAGGCGGTTTTCTCATGCACCTGCAAGCGCTGAGTCAGCAGATCGGCAGTCGGCTCGTCGCCCGCCTTGTCGGCGAGAGGGAAAATCGAGCGTGCCGTCTTTACGCAGGCCTCATGACCCTTGACCAGCAGACGCACCATTTCCATGGCCTCTGGCACGCCCCCAGTTTCTTCGATGGACGATAGCCTGGAGAACGCGGCGTAGGTGCCAGGCGCCGGAAAGCCCAATGCACGGATACGCTCGGCCACTTCATCCACGGCCAGCGCGGACTCCGTGTAATGCGTCATGAACATGAGGTGCAGCGAATTGAACATCGGCCCCGTCACGTTCCAGTGGAAGTTGTGGGTTTTCAGATACAGCGTGTATTCGTCGGCCAGAAGCCGCGACAAGCCATCGGCAATCGCGTGGCGCTGGTCGGACTTGATGCCGATGTCGATCGGCGCGGACTTCACGGCCTTAGGCATCGGTGTGGCTTTCTTGGGGGTTTTGCTCACGGCGTGCCTCGTCAGATGAAAGAATGGCGATTGAATAGTGCGGAGGTGAAGCGCCAATGAACCGGCTCAGGGCGAGATCAGCTTGTTCTTGCGGTAGAAGGTGAAGATGTCGTTGAGATTGCGCCTGGGTTTGAAACCGAAAGTCTCGCGGAACAAGCTGCCATCGAGCACCACCGGATACTTGAAGTAATTGATGAGATAGGGCGGAAAGAAAGCGTTCCAGTTGAGCAGGCCAGACACCAACCTCGGCAGCGAAGGCGGAATGGAAAGGATGGGCAGCTTCCTGCAACCGCACTCTTCGACCGCCCGCTGATAGGGGCAGTAGTCATCCGGTGCGACGTTGTAGATGCCCGGTTTGTTGCCCTCGAAAGCCAGCACCATGGCGTCGGCCATGTCGTCGACATGCAGAAACTGCATCATCGGCGAGAAGCCCATCAGCACTGGAGTGTACGGGCGTGACAGCAACAGGCTCATCGAATTGCGCACCCCCGGTCCCAGCACATTGCAGGGGCGCAGGATGGTGATGTTGAGTTCCGGGTGCTTCCAGAGATAGATGTTGGCAAGCGATTCCAGCTCCACCGAATCGACCAGGTCCATCGTCACCTCGCTGGCTTTCAGGGGGTGGTCTTCGTCGAGCAGCGCCGGGTTGTAGGCCGAGGCGCCGTAGACGAAGTAGGTGGAGTGCACGATTACCTGGCCGACGCCGTATTTCTTGCACAGCTCGAACAGCCGCTTGCTGCCGAGCACGTTGGCGTTGTAGCGGCGATCGCGCGAATACTCGTGGGCAAAGATGCGGCCGATGTGCAGCACCGCGTCGATCTTGTGGTTGAGGAAGATGTCCTCGAAGCCGCGCTTCTCGATCTCCACCTTGTAACTGGGGATGCCCGCGTCGGTCTCGACCTTGCGGCGGAAGTCCACCGCCACCACGTTGTACTTGCCGTGCAGCCGCGCGATCACCCGCTTGGCCAGCGCACCGCCAGCGCCCGTGACCAGCACGGTTTTTTTGGATGCCGCGACATTCTTTGCAATCGCCATCAGATCATCCTCAGTACAGGCTGGGCCGTTCTTTCAGACCCTTGTCGATCAAGCGACGGATCTCGCGCTTTACCGCTTCGACCTGCGCAGTCACCTCTTCCTCGGTCTTCACCGGCTTGAAGCGGATCGGCTCGCCGAAGTTCAGTACCACCCGTGCCGGCAAGGGCAACGGTGGTGCGATCGGCGCATAGGGGATTCCCAGCACTTTCGCCAGCGGTGCGATGTTGAACACGGCCGGCATCGTCTCCTCGCAGCCCACCACGCCGCAGGGCACGATCGGTGTCTTGTGGTTAATGGCGAGATGCATGAAGCCATTGCCGAAACGCTGCAACTGGTAACGATCCTTGTAGAGCTTGCCGGAGCCGCGCACACCCTCTGGGAAGACGATGATCGCCTCGTCGGTCTCCAGCATCTTGACGCAGTTGACCGGGTCGCCGATCACCCCGCCCCAGGCATTGAGCAGGTTGCCGAGCCAGGGCACAGTGGGGAAAAACCGCTCGATCATGGCGCGCGCGGCGCGCGGCCCGTTCGGGTTGGTGGCGCAGGCGACGCCGATCAGCACGCCATCCATCGGCAGCTGGCCGGAGTGGTTGGGCACGATCAGCACGCGGCCGTTGCGCGGAATGTGCTCCAGCCCGAAAGCCTGCACTTTGAAATAGTGGTCGTAGAGCCATTTGGCCCCGGCAAGGCCAACCTTGAACTGATCTTCGTTGTAGCCCCAGGCATCAAAGCCGAAGCTGCCCACCGGCTTTGGGATCTTGGCGACGGCAGCCTCGATCTCCGGCGTGACCAGCCGCCGCAGGATTTCCTCCTTGGCGGAAAAGTTCTTCAGCGCGCCCAGCACATCGGCAGCATTCATTTCTTCACACCTTCGCCGGCTTGCAGCCGGTCCGCCTCCTCTTCACGAGTGGCGGGATTATTCCACAGCCATCTGTTGCTGATGCCGTTGCGCCGCCCACAATTTTTCGTAACGGCCCCCGAGCGCCAGCAATGCGGCGTGGGTGCCCTGCTCGGCCACACGGCCCTGGTCGAGCACGACGATGCGATCAGCGTGCGTGACGGTGGAGAGCCGGTGCGCGATCACCAGTACCGTGCGCTGCACGGCAGCTTCGGCAAGCGCCGCGAGGATGGCCTGCTCTGAAAGCGTGTCGAGCGAGGAGGTGGCCTCGTCGAAGATCAGCACACGCGGATTTTTCAACAGCGCGCGGGCGATAGCCACCCGCTGCTTCTCGCCGCCGCTGAGCTTTAGGCCCCGCTCTCCCACCATGGTCTGCAAGCCCAGCGGCAGCCGGGCCACGAAATCGGCCAGATGCGCCAGCTGCAAGGCGCGCTGCACGCTGGCTTCATTCGCCGCCGGGTCGGCGTAACGGATGTTTTCCAGCAGGCTGTCGTTGAACAGCACCACATCCTGTGGCACCACGCCGATGGCGGCGCGCAGCTCGGCGAGCCGCAGCGCGCGCAGATCGACACCGCCAACCTTCACCGCGCCCCCTTGCGGGTCATAGAAGCGGAACAGCAAGCGCGCCAGTGTCGACTTGCCGGCCCCGGTGGCGCCGACTACGGCCACAGTCTGCCCGGCGCCGATCTCGAAATCGGTGTCGTGCAGGATGCGCCGCGCCGGGCTGTAGCCAAAGGCCAGATGCTCGAAGCGGATCGCCAGCGGACCAGCGGGCAGGGGCTGCGGCATGGCCGGATCGGCAACCAGCGGCTTGCGGGTTTCAAGCTCGAACAGCTTGCCCATGTCGGTCAGCGCGCGGCGGATTTCGCGGTAGACAAAGCCGAGCACGTTGAGCGGCAGAAAGAGTTGGGCCATGAAGGCATTCACCGCCACGAAATCGCCCAGCGTCATCACCCCCTGCTGCACGCGCAGGGCCGAGAGCGCGGTCATGGCGGTGAGGCCGAGCGCGATGATAAGCGCCTGCCCGCCGTTGAGCAGGCCCAGTGTGAAACGGCTTTTTCCTGCCGCTTTTTCATAGGCGGCGAGGGCGGTGTCGTAGCGACGCGCTTCCAGTGGCTCGGCACCGAAATACTTGACGGTTTCAAAGTTCAGCAGCGAGTCCAGTGCGCGGCCCGTGGCCTCACTGTCGCGGGCGTTGGCATCGCGCACGAAATGGGTGCGCCAGTCGGTCAGCACCACTGAAAACCCCACGTAGAGCGAGACGGCGGCCAGCGCGATCAGCGCAAAGCCGATCTCGTAGCGCTGCCACAGCAGCGCCGTCACCAGCACCAGCTCCAGCGCGGTGGGTGCGACCGTGAACAGCACGAAGCGCAGCAGAAAACCGATGCCTTCCACCCCCCGCTCTATGTCGCGCGACAGGGCGCCGCTCTTGCGCGAGAGATGAAACTCCAGGTCGAGTCGATGCAGGTGCTCGAACACGCTTAAGCCCGTGCGCCGCTTGGCACGCTCGGCCACGCGGCCGAAAAGCACATCGCGCAGCTCGCCGAACAGCACGTTGGCGAAGCGCAGCGCGCCATAGGCCAGCAGCAGCGCAACTGGCAATGTCAGGGCAGCTACGAGCGTGCCGCGCTGGGCATCGAGCGTATCGACAAGGCCTTTGAGAATCAGCGGCAGACCAATGCCCGCGATCTTGGCCGCCACCAGCAGCAGCATGGCGCCAGCAACCGCGAGCGGGAATTGCCGCAGCACCGGCAGCAGATGTGCCCAGGCCTGTTTCAGCGTGGCCGGCTTGGCGGCGGGGTCGCCTGGTTCTGCATTGGGATTGATGCGCATCGACCAACAGTGAGGCCGTGGCCAGATCAATTCAACGCGCGATCATCAACTCTCTTCGAGCACGATCTTCCAGCTGCCGTCTTTCTGCTGCTGCCAGAACTGCTGCTTGCGGGCGGACACCGAAAAATTGTCGCTCGTGTAGTCCTGCCGGAACTGCGCCATCACCAGGCTGGGCTCACCGGGGTAGCGGATGAGGTCGAGGTCGTGCAGCTGCACATCGATGCGGCGCTTGCTGGCGTTGACACGCTTCTTGTAGGCACTGAAGGCGCTCTTGTTCATGCCGTTGCTGACGAAATCCTCTGCGTAAAAATCCAGATAGGCAGGGGTGTTGATGGCCGACCAGCGTGTGCGCCATTCCTCGATGCGGGCCAGCAGCGCATCACGCTCCTTGGCGAGGATGGCGGCTGACATCCAGCTGACCGAGTCAGCCAGCACCACTGGCGTGCGGCCATTCTGCAGATAGGGCTTGAGCGCCAGCAGGTCGCTGTTGGACATGGTCACGCAGCCCTCGCTGGAGCGTGGCGCGCGCGAGCCGACATCCATCGGCACGCCATGCAGCCAGATGCCGGAGCCATCGCGGCCATGGCGGCGATCCCAGATGTTGGGATAGGTGAGCGGAAAGGCCCCGGCCCCGTATTTGTCTGGCAGTGCCGCATCGGGCGTGAAGCCGGTGATGGTGTAGATGCCGATGGGCGTTCTCAAATCACCGCGGCTCTGCTTGCCCACACCATTGCGCCCCATCGCGGCGTAATGCTCCCGCACCACCTTCAGGCTGCCGCCGGTGTTTTCCAGCACGTAGAGCCGCGCGCGCGGCAAATCCACCACGATGGCGTAGCGCTGTGCGTCCGAGAGTTTGAGCAGCGTGGTAGGCAGACTGCCGGGGACGATCCGGGGCGGAGCCAGGCGTAGCTGGGCCTCCTCGACCAGTTCTTGCAGACGCACGCTGGTGTTGATGACCACTGCCGCATCGGACCGTGCGGAAAGCGCCGGCATACCACGCAGCGCCGCCGCCCGGTGCCGTGCCGGCTCGGAAAGCGGCTTCGGGGATGCGGTCAGGGCCAGCGGTGCGAACAGCAGCGCACACGCCAGGAATCTACGATGAGCCATTCAGGAAATCAGTTGAGCGGTCACGCCGCGGGCCTAAGTGCTTAGCGGATGAACTCGCGAACGATCTTCCAGCCGTCCTTGCCGCTCTTGAACTCGAGCACCTTGCTCACCTGGTCGGAGAAGCTCTCGGATTTGTATTCCTGCACGAAATTGATCCGCACGCGGTCGTCGCCAACCTTCACGAACTCCGGCCTGAGAGCCTGCACCGCAATGCGGCTGGGGCGGGTGATGCGGTCGCGGCGCTGTTGCTGCCAGGCGGCGCGGCTCAGGCCGCCTTCGGGTACGAAGTCGGCGGCGTAATGGGCAAGGTAGCCATCGACATCGCGGCTCGACCAGGCCCTGGCCCAGCTGCCCAGCAGGGTGCCCACGGCTGCCGCGTCGGCATTGGCCACGCCGACGGCGGGTGTTGCAGCAGGTTCGGCTGTGCCGGTCACTGTCGGCGCCACGGTTTCGCTGACGGGTGCCGAGCCCTTGGCCGGTGCTGCGGGGGCAAGGCTACCGTTGTTCGCCGCACCCATACCGGTATCGAGCTGGTTGATGAGGTTCTGCTTGTAGCGCACGGTCTGGTTGCCCTGGTCGAGCGTGGCGGCACGGTTGTAGGCGGCCCCGGCAAGTGCGGCGTAGATGTCGCCCAGATTCTCGTGTGCGGTGGCGTATGCCGGGTGGGTGGCGAGTGCAGCCTCCAGCGCGTCGCGCGCCTTCTCGTAGTCACCCAGTTGGGCGTAGAGCACGGCGAGGTTGTTGTACGGCTCGGGCAGCTGCGGATAGTCGCGGGTGAGGTCGGCAAACATCTTGATGGCGTCTTCCGCCTTGTTGAGCTTGACCAGTACCAGACCCCGGGTGAAGCGGGCTTCGGCATCCTGCGGCGCACCGGCCAGATACTTGTCCAGTGTCTTCAGCGCACCCTGCAGGTCGCCGCTGGAAAGCTGCGCCTGCGCCTGCTCGACCGGCGTGGCAGAAAAGGCCGGGGCTGCAAAAGCCGCGGCGGCCGCCACGATGGCAAGGCGAGTCAGGACGCCCGACAAGGAATTGTTCACGCCGTCAACCTCAATGTATGGATAGATTACCCGCCCAATAATAAGCCATAGGCCACGCGGCAGGCGCTATTTCAGGGTGGTTTAGAGGGGCTTTTGGTAAATGTCCGGCTCGCCCGGAGGTAGTGACTTGAACCGGCGATGCACCCAGAAATACTGGGCGGGCGCATACCGGCAGATGCCTGCCTCCAGCACGGCATTGATGCGCGCGGCATCCGCGACTTCGTCCGGCCCCGGAAAACCGGCCAGCGCAGGCTCGATCACGACCCGGTAGCGCCCACCCCCCAGATAGACCGGGAAATACGGCACCACGGCGGCGCGCCCCATGGCGGCGAGCTTGCTGGTGGCGACGATGGTCGCTACTTGCTTGCCGAAAAACGGCACGTAGACGCTGATGCGCAGGTCCAGCGTCTGATCCGGCGCATACCAGACAGCGCGCCCCTCCCGCAGTGCGCGCACCAGGGGTCGCAGTTCCTCGCGCGGCAGGGCAGGCAACTTGCTGCGCCGCTGCCGCCAGTGATGCATGAGGTAGTCCATCACCGGGTTTTCGTAGGGCCGGTACATGGCATGGAACTCGACTCCGGCCAGGGCGAGGAAGCGCGCGCCGAGTTCCAGCGTGGTGAAGTGACCGGTCAGCAGCAGCACGCCCTGCCCCTTGTCCTGCACGGCACGGAGATGCTCCAGCCCCTCGACGAGGCCGCAACTGGCGATGCGTGCATCCGAACTCCACCAGGCAATGGCCGCCTCGAAGCCACCCCGCCCCAGCGCGCGGAAGTGCGCATGCAACAGCTGCTGGCGCTCTTCGTGGGTGGCGTTGGGGAAAGCCACCTTGAGATTGGCCGCCACGATGCGCCTGCGCCCCGGCAGCAGCCGCGACACCAGGCTGCCCAGCCCCTCGCCAAGCTCAAGTTGCACGCGCAGCGGCAACAGATGCAGCAGGCGCAGCAGGCCCAGGCCGATCCACACCGGCCAGTGACGCGGTGCGAGGAGGGCGGGGCGAAAGGCAGGGGGCGTCATGGCTTTGACGATTGTAAGGGCCGCTAAGCTACCCATATGCGAATGCTCTACACCGCGCTGCTGGCGCTGCTCACTCCGCTCGTTGTGCTGCGCCTGTGGCTCAAGGGCCGTGTGCAGCCTGCCTACCGGCTGCGGATCGGTGAGCGGTTTGGGTGGGTGCCATCTCACTCCGTCGCCGTGTGGGTGCATGCGGTCAGCGTCGGCGAGTCACTGGCGGCGCTGCCCTTGATCGAAGCGCTCATCCAGCGCCACGGCGAGCGGCAGGTGTGGGTGACCACGACGACACCGACCGGCAGCGAACGCGTGCAGGCCGCGCTGGGTACACGCGTCATCCATACCTATGCGCCCTATGATCTGCCGCAGGTCGTCGCGCGCTTTCTATTGCGTGCACAACCCCGGCAGGTGGTGGTGATGGAAACCGAGCTGTGGCCCAATCTTTTCCATGCGCTCAAGGCGCGCGGCATCCCCCTCACCATCGCCAATGCACGCCTGTCGCCGCGCTCGTTCAAGGGCTATTCGAAGGTGGCGGGATTCACCCGCAGCGTACTGGCGGCTGTCACCACCGTCGCCGCACAAAGCAGGCTGGATGCCGAACGCTTCAGCGCCCTCGGCGCGCCGAAGGTAGAGACCATCGGCAATCTCAAGTTCGACCTGGCCCTGCCCACCGAGCCGCATGCCTTGACCGCCGACATCGCGCGCCTGGGGCGCAGCAACCGTGCCGCCTGGGTCGCCGTCAGTACGCACGAAGGCGAAGAAGACATCGTGCTCGACGCCCACCAGCAAATGCTGGCGCGCGAGCCCTCCACCCTGCTCATCCTGGTACCGCGCCACCCGCAGCGGTTCGATGCCGTGGCGAAGCGCCTTGCCGCCAGAGGCTTCGCATTTCAGCGGCGTTCGACACTGGCCGAAAATCCCGGTGCTGTCGCTGGTCCGCTGCCGACGACGATCCTGCTCGGCGATTCGATGGGCGAGGTGATGGCCTACCTCGCCGCAGGACAGGTCGCCTTCGTCGGCGGCAGCCTGGTGCCGGTGGGCGGGCATAACCTGCTCGAACCTGCGGCCCTCGGCCTGCCCGTGCTGTTCGGCCCGCACATGCACAATTTTCTCGATGCCCGTGCATTGCTGCTAGCTGCCGACTGCGCCCGTGAAATCACCGACGCCGCGAGCCTCGCCGCCGCGCTGCTCGAGTGGCTGCCGTGGGAGAAATCGCAGACTCATCCGGAGCCGGAGCATCAGGCGCGCAGCGAGCGGGCAAGGGCGGCGGTGGCAGCTAACCGGGGCGCGCTGCAAAGGTTATTGACCTTGCTCGCCGGTGATAAAATCAACACATGACAAACGCCGAATATTTCCGCCTGGATCGCACCGCCATCGAGATCACGACGGTGGGTGAGGAACAGGTGGAGGATTGGCTTTCGCGCCCGCCCATCGAGCGCCTTGCCGCGCAGGAGTTTCTGCGCGAAACCTGGTACGGCCATGCTGCCACTCACGCGCGAATTTCAAGAGTTCTTGAAATTGCTCAATGCCCATGAGGTGCGTTACCTCATCGTCGGTGGTCATGCTGTCGCCTATCACGGGCATGTGCGCAACACCGGCGATCTCGATATTTTCGTCGCTGCCGACGAGGGCAACGCGCACAAGCTGGTAGCCGCCTTGCAGGCGTTTGGCTTCGCTATGCCACAACTCGTACCGGCCTTGTTCACCCAGCCAAAATCACTGGTGCGCATGGGCCGCGAGCCTGCCAAGCTCGAATTGATGAACCACATCAGCGGCATCATTTTTGACGAGGCCTATCCACGTCGCGCGATGGTGACTGTGGATGGCGTGGACATGCCGCTGCTTGGCTACGAGGACTTGCTGATCAATAAGCAGGCCTCCGCCAGGCCAAAAGATTTGGGCGACATCGACGAATTGCAGCGCGCCCGCCGGCGGCATCGTGGCTGAGCTCGTCATCGCCACCGAAAACGGCCTCTACTGCCCCGCAGGCGACTTCCACATCGACCCCTCCGGCAAGGTGCCGCGCGCCGTCATCACCCACGCCCATGCCGATCACGCGCGCCCCGGCATGGGCCACTACTGGGCAGCGAGGGCGGGCGAGGGCTTGATGCGGGCACGCATCGGGCGCACCAGCCCGATGACACTGCTCGACTATGGGCAGTGCATCACGATGGACAGAGCCACAGTCAGTCTGCACCCTGCGGGCCATGTGCTCGGTAGTGCACAGCTGCGCATCGAAGTCGATGGCGAGGTGTGGGTGGTGAGCGGCGACTACAAGCGCTGTCCCGATCCGACTTGCGCACCTCTCGAGCCGGTGCGCTGCGACACTTTCATCACCGAGGCGACGTTTGCACGGCCGACGTTTTGCTGGGATCCGCCCGCAGAGGTCGCGCAGCAAATTCACGACTGGTGGCAGCAGTGCAAAGCGCAAGAAAAAACCGCCGTGCTGTTCTGCTACGCGCTCGGCAAGGCGCAGCGCGTGCTGGCAGAGCTGACGCGCTTCACCGACGAGGTGGTGTATTTGCACGATGCGATGACGCCGCTGGTCAAGCCCTATCGCAAGGCGGGCGTGAAGATGCTGCCGACAGAACCCGTCGGCACGCCCCCCAAGGGCAGATCGTTTGCAGGTCGATTGATCCTTGCCCCGCCGGGTGCCCGAGGCACGCCCTGGATGCGCCGTTTCGTGCCCTGCTCGACCGGCTTTGCCAGCGGCTGGATGCACGAGACCGACTCGCGCCGCCGGGCTGCGTACGACCGTGGCTTCTGCTTGAGCGACCACGCCGATTGGCCAGGCCTGATCCGCACTATTGAAGAGACGGGCGCGCGTCGCGTGCTGGCCATGCACGGCCACAGCGATGCGCTCATCGCCACTCTCACGGCACGCGGCATCGCCGCCGCCGCATTGCCGATGACACCCGCATGAGCACTCTCGCCCACCTGATCCGCTGCCACCGCCTGCTCAGCAGCCGCCGCACGCCGATCCCGTTCGAGGAGTTGCGCCAGCGGCTGGAGTGCTCGACCGCCACCTTGAAGCGCGTGCTGACGCAATTGCAGGATGAGTTCGGCGCGCCGCTGATCCGTGCGCGCAGCCACGGCGTGTTTTATGCGCGCGATGGCGTGGCGCAGTTCGAGCTGCCGGGCTTCTGGCTCAACGCGGGGGAACTCACTGCGCTGCTGGTGTTCGAGAACCTGTTGCAGGGCACCGCGCCCGGCGTGCTGGCGGAGCAGCTGGCCCCCATCCGCAACAAAGCCAAGGCGCTGCTGGGTGCAGAGAGCGGGCTGCCGGACTGGCCGCAGCGCCTGCGCCTGCTCGGCGCCACGCGCCGCGAGGCGGGTGCGGCCTTTGGCACCGTCGCCAGCGCCCTGGTGCGCCGCCGTCGTTTGAGCGTGCGCTATCACGGCCGGGAATCCAACCAGATCAGCGCACGCGAACTGTCGCCACAGCGGCTCACCCACTACCGCGACCGCTGGTATCTGGATGCCTTCTGCCACGCGCGCGAGGCTCTACGCAGCTTCGCGGTGGAACGCCTCAGCGAAGCCCGCGAGCTATCCGCGCCCGCGCAGGAAGAACCCGCCGCAGCACTCGATGCCGTGCTCGCCAGCAGCTATGGGATTTTTTCCGGTGCGGCGACGCAGACGGCCGAACTCAAGTTCTCGCCCAGGGCAGCGCGCTGGGTGGCGGACGAGCAATGGCATCCCGCACAAACGGGCGAGTGGCAGGCCGATGGCTGCTGGCATTTGCGCTTTCCCTATCACCGCGAAGAAGAGCTGGTGATGGATCTGCTGCGGCATGGGGAGGATGTGGAGGTGATCGGCCCCGCCGCGCTGCGCACTGCGGTCGCCGCAAGACTCACGGCCGCGCTCGCACAGTACAGGCCCTGATACTGCGGCTCAGGTTTTGAGCCGGCGCGCCGCCATATTGGGGGTCCCCTCCCACGGAGAACCCAAGATGACTTACGACTTCGCACCCCGCCTTGCTGCACGAGCCCGCGCCCGCCATCGCCGCCACATCTTGTTCACGGTCTGTCTGCTGGCGTTGCCGGCGCTGTCCTTCCAGACCGTGCGCGGCGCGGCGGATGCGCCGCCGCAGGCTGCCGCACAGCTCGCGCATGCCAGCCGGTAGATTGCCGCAGCGAGACAGATGATCCAGCGCTTAAACTGTGCGCACCACGCCAGCCGAAGCCGCCATGAAAACCATCACTCTCACCCAGTTCCTGATCGAAGAGCAGCGCGCCAAGAGCTGCGTGGAGCCAGACCTGCGCCTGCTGCTGGAAGTGGTTGCCCGCGCCTGCAAGCGCATTTCGATTGCGGTCGGCAAGGGTGCTTTGGGTGGCGTGCTGGGCGATGCCGGTACCAGCAATGTCCAGGACGAGGCGCAGAAGAAACTCGATGTGCTGAGCAACGAGATTCTGTTGCAGGCCAATGCCTGGGGTGGCCATCTGGCGGGCCTCGCCTCGGAGGAGATGGAGCAACCCTCGCCGATCCCGGACGAATATCCAAAAGGCGGCTATCTGTTGCTGTTCGATCCGCTTGATGGCTCCAGCAACATCGACGTCAACGTCAGCGTCGGCACCATTTTCAGCGTGCTGCGCTGCCCGGTGGGATTGAGTGGCAGTGACGAAAAAGCCTTCCTGCAAGCCGGCACCGCACAGGTGGCGGCGGGCTATGCGATCTACGGGCCTTCGACCATGCTGGTGCTGACGGTGGGCTGTGGCACCCACGCCTTCACGCTCGACCGCGAGCTGGGCAGCTTCGTGCTGACCGAGCGCGATGTGAAGATCCCTGAAGACACGCAGGAATACGCCATCAACGCCAGCAACGCTCGCCACTGGGAGGCCCCGGTGCAGCGCTACGTCGCCGAGTGCGTGCAGGGCAAGCAAGGTCCGCGCGGCAAAGATTTCAACACCCGCTGGGTCGCCAGCATGGTGGCTGACGTGCATCGCATCGTCACCCGTGGTGGCGTCTTCATGTATCCGCTCGATGCCAAGACGGCGAAGCAGGGTGGCAAGCTGCGGTTGATGTACGAGGCCAATCCGATGGGTTTCCTCGTCGAGCAAGCCGGTGGCGCGGCGAGCACGGGGCGCGAGCGCATCATGGACATCGTGCCCGGCAAGCTGCACCAGCGCGTGCCCGTCATCATGGGCAGCCGGAACGAGGTGGAGAAAGTGGTGAGCTACCACCGCTGAGATCATTCAAGCGGCGGGCGCGTCCGCTGTAGCCCGCTGGATTTTCTCGACGATGTCGCGTCCCAGCACACTCTGGATGCGTGCCCACTGCGCGGGCTTGCGGGCGCGCAGCTGATCGAGGCCGGCCACCGCCCAGGCACGCAGCTGCACGCTGCCCTCGCACTTCACATCGGCATTGGCGGGCTGTGCCGTCAGCAGGCTCATCTCGCCAACAAAGCTGCCGGCTGAAAGCCGGACGAGCAGCTTACCGTCCTGCTCCACCCGCACGGTTCCGCTCAGCAGATAGTGCAGCCACAGGGGACGCTCGCCGCGCCGCACCAGCAGCTCGCCATCCGGTGCAGTCTGCACCTTGCCGAGCGCCCACAGCTGCAAGAACTCCAGCGCGGAGAGCGCTGCAAAATGCGCGGCATGGAGCGGTGCCAACTCCACTGGCAGCGCCACCGCGCGGCGCTCCCGCAGGATGCGCAAGGCCCAGAGCGTGTTGATGAGCACGAACAGCGCATTCCACGCCGCCATGCTGGGACGGCCGGTGAACCAGGCGTAGGCCGTGAGCGTCGTCTGCGCCGCCGCCAGCGCACTGCGCAACCACAGCACATCGCGCGCCAGCAGCGCCACCAGCATCAGCGCATAGCCGACATGCACCAGGTTGGCAGCGGCGAACATGCGGCTACACGCGGTCGCGTCGCCAGATCAGCACGGCGGCCAAGCCCAGAAACAGTCCATGCACCCACCATAGGCCCACCACTGGCGGTAAGGTGCCCTTGGCCAGCCAGGTCTGTCCCAGGCTCAGGAGGTTCGAGTAGGCAAGGTAGGCGAGGATGCCCCACACCAGCTTGCTGTAGCGCCCCTGTCGCGGTGCGAGATAGCCCAGCGGCACGGCGAGCAGCAGCAGCACCAGCGCCGAGACCGGTGCGGCAATGCGCCAGTGCAACTCGGCACGGTCTTTCGGGTCGGCCGAATCGATCAGCGAACGGCTGGGGCGGATCGCACGGCTGCCGCTGCTGAACTCGAAATCCGGCGGCGTGATGCGCGTGCTGAAGGCGCCAAAGTCGGTGCGCTCCGTCGCCAGATCACCTGCCGCCACCCGCGCACGCTGGCCACTGAGCAGCAGGATCTGCCGCTCGCCGTTGTCGGGATCGATCCTTTGCGTGCCGCTTTGCGCGGTGATGAGGGTGGTGCCGCCTTTTTCTTCCACGAAGGCCAGCACTTGCCCCAGCCGGGTGCCATCGCCCGACACCTCGCTGGTGTAGAACACCGCCTGGCCATCCGAAAGCGGCTTGAAACGCCCCGATTCAAACGGTGTGTACTGCACAAGCCGCTTCGCATCCTTCAGCAGGTAGTCTGCCTGTCGCGCGGCCCAGGGGCTGATTTGAAAGGCAAGTGTCGCCGTGAATGTGGCGAGTACCACGCCAAACACCACATAGGGTCGATAGAACTCGCGCAAGCTCACGCCGCAACCGGTCAGCGCGGCCACTTCGTTGTCCTTGTAGAGCCGCCCCAGCGACAGCATCACCCCCAACAGCAGCGACACCGGCAGCAGCAGCACCAGGTAGCGCAGGCTGGAAAGTGCTACGACATTGAACAGCAGGCCCGGTGGCAGATCGCCCTTGGCCGACAGCGCGAGAAAAAACGCGAAACGGGTGGAGAGCATGATCGCCAACAGCACGATCGCGACTGCTGCCCAGGCGGCGGCGGCATCGCGGATGAGATAGCGGTCGAGGATGTTCATGGCGCGCTTGTGGAACGGCCCGTATTGTGACGCCCTTAGCCCCGAGGAGACGATCATGCTGCGCCCCCGCTATCCCTACTACCTCGCCAATGCCGCTGCCGAAGGCAGCACCATGCTGCCCGTGATGGACAAATATTCAGGGGCCAAGGCCACTGAAGTCGCGCTGGCCAGCGCCGCCGTGCTCGATGTCGCCATTGGCTGGGCCGTGAGAGCGGCACCGGCAATGGCCGCATTTGCCGGCTACGAAAAGGCCGAGGTGCTGGAACACTGCGTCAAGCGCTTCACCGAGCGGCAGGAAGAACTGGCGGTCGCGCTCTGCATCGAAGCCGGCAAGCCCATCAAGGACGCGCGCGGCGAAGTCACGCGCCTGATCGACACCTTCAAAATTGCCATGGGCGAGGCCACACGCCAGGGTGGCGAGCTGCTGCCGCTCGACATCAGCGCCCGCGCCAAAAACTATTGGTCGATGGTCAAGCGCGTGCCGGTGGGGCCGGTGGGCTTCATCAGCCCCTTCAACTTTCCGCTCAATCTCGCCGCCCACAAGATCGCCCCCGCCATCGTTGCCGGCTGCCCCTTTGTGCTCAAGCCCGCGAGTGCCACACCCATCGGCGCGCTGGTGATCGGCGAGGTGCTCGCCGAGACCAAGCTGCCCAAGGGTGCGTTCTCGATCCTGCCCATGAACTCTGCGGACGCGGGCGCCCTCATCACCGACGAGCGCCTGAAACTGCTCAGCTTCACCGGCTCGCCGCCCGTGGGCTGGGACATGAAGAACCGCGCGGGCAAGAAGGCCGTCATCCTCGAACTCGGCGGCAATGCCGCCTGTGTGGTGGATGAGGGTACAGATGTCGACGATGCCGTCGCCCGCATCGTGTTCGGTGCCTTCTACCAGTCCGGCCAGAGCTGCATCAGCGTGCAGCGCATCCTCGTGCATCGCTCGCTCTACACCAGCCTGCGCGACAAGCTGGTGGCGGCGACGAAGGCACTCGTCTGCGGCGACCCGCGCGATGAAAAGACCTTCATTGGCCCGATGATCTCCGAGAAGGAAGCGGTGAGACTCGAAGGCTGGATCAAGGCTGCTGTAGAGCGCGGCGGCACGCTGCTCTGCGGCGGTGGGCGCAAGGGCGCGATGCTGACGCCAACGTTGCTGGAGAACGTGCCGAGAGACTGCGACCTCGTCGCCAAGGAAGCCTTCGGCCCCGCCGCCGTGATGGATGTCTTCGATGATTTCGAGGCAGCACTCGCGCAAATCAACGACAGCGTCTTCGGCCTGCAAGCCGGCATCTTCACCCGCGACCTGCACAAGGCAAAACATGCCTGGGATGTGCTGCAAGTCGGCGGCGTGGTGATCGGCGACGTGCCGAGTTTCCGCGTCGACAACATGCCCTATGGCGGCGTGAAGGATTCAGGCGCGGGGCGCGAGGGCGTGCGCTGGGCGATTGAGCATCTGACTGAGCCTAGGGTGATGGTAGTACGTAGCCAGTAAGCTCCGGCAAACTAGAAAGCTGAGGAGATGCGGTGAGCGATAACGTTATTTCGTATATCGAGATGTGCCAAAGAGAGCGTACGAGCCTGCAACAGGGAATGAACTTTAGCCTTGATGGAAATCACTCCGTAATTTTGATGTCTGTGCGCCCCAATGCACCTTACCGAGACCGGCTTGAGGAAAGTGGCACAACGCTGATTTATGAGGGCCACGACATGCCAAAAGGTGGGGCATGCTCAAATCCAAAGACAGTGGATCAGCCAATTGCCTATTCATCTGGAAATCCTACGCAAAACGGAAAGTTCATGGCCGCGGCACTGACAGCGAAACGCGGTCAAACGCTTCCCGAACGAGTGCGTGTTTACGAAAAGATAAAGCCAGGAATCTGGTCCTATAACGGCATATTCCATCTCGTCGACGCTTGGGTTGAGCGAGATGAGTTCCGCCAGGTCTGCAAGTTCAAGCTCATCGCTGTCGAGAGTGACGAGGACTTCAACAAGCCAGTAAGAATTGATGCTCAGCGGCGGCGAGTGATCCCTACTCACGTGAAGCTAGAGGTCTGGGCTCGAGATGAGGGTAAGTGCTCTATTTGCAATGCGCCTGATGAACTGCACTTCGACCACATCCTGCCTTTCGCGAAGGGCGGAACATCCTTAACAGCGGAGAATGTCCAGTTGCTTTGCGCACGCCATAACTTGCAAAAAAGCGACCACATCCAATAGGGCCGTAGGCTGGGTAGAAGCGAAGCGGAAACTCAGCGACGTGCGGAGCAACGTGATGCTGGGCTTCGCCGCGCTCTAGCTAGCCAGCCTACTCGCTACGCCCCACAACCTAGCGAGTGACAAATGCTTTTCTGAATGGTGGCAAATGCAGCGGGCTGGAGTTGCCCTGCACGGTGGACGATCAGCGCCGCATTCAATGTGAACAGCTTGTCCACACGCACCCAACTGGCCTTGGGCAGTGTGCCCAGCAGAAAGTCGCTGTCTTGCAGCCGCAGTGCGGGTGCGGTCTGTGGCTGCGAGGTGATTTGCACGGCCAGAAAATCGCCCCTGGCATCGGGTGCTGCCACGATCAGAACCGGGCGCCGTTTCAGCGCGCTGAGGTCGGAAAACGGGAATGGCAGCAGAACGATGTCAGACGGCTGGTAAGACATTCCAGACCTCATCGGCATCGTTGGCCCATGCGGCCTCAAGGCTTTGGGCTTGTGCGGCCATCAGGTTGCTGGTTTCCGCCAAGCCGTGGCGCTCCTTGAGAAAGCTCACAAAGTCGAGCACTTCGGACGCCAGCGGTTCCGGCAGAGGGCGCACCGAGTGGTAAATCTGTTCGGCAGTGTTCATGGCTTGCTCCATCAAGACTCGACGACAGGGTATCAGCCGAATAGCACCACCTGCCGCACCGCCTCACCCCGCGCCAGGCGATCAAACCCGGCATTGATCTCATCAAGCTTGAGCGTGTGCGTCAGCAGCTTCTCCACCGGCAAGCGCCCGGCAAGGTGCAGGGCGATGTAGCGGGGGATGTCACGCTGGGGCACCGCACTGCCCATGTAGCTGCCTTTCACGGTGCGTTCCTCGGCGACGAGGCTTACCGCAGGGATGGAGAACATCTTGCTCGGGTGCGGCAGGCCGGCAGTGACGGTGAGGCCGCCGCGTCGTGTGGCTTGGTAGGCCTGCAGCAGCACCGCTTCATGGCCGACGGTTTCTACCGTCACCTGCGCGCCGCCTTGGGTGGCTTCGCGCACGGCCTCGACGGTGTTGCCATCGGCGAGCACGGTGTGCGAGGCGCCGAGGGCTTTGGCGAGTGCGAGTTTCTCTGGCACGCGATCGATGGCGACGATGGGGTAAGCGCCGGCGGCTACCGCACCCAGCACGGCGGAGAGACCCACGCCGCCGAGGCCGAACACAGCCACGCTCTGGCCGGGTCTGACGCCCGCCGTGTTCACCACCGCGCCCATGCCGGTCATCACGGCGCAGCCGAACAGGGCGGCGATTTCGGGCTTGAGATCACGGTCGATCTTCACGGCGGAGCGTGCCGAGACGACGGTGGCTTCGGCAAACCCTGATACGCCGAGGTGGTGGTAGGGCTGTGTGCCGTTCAGTGACCAGCGCATGCCACCGGTGAGCAGCGTGCCCGCGCCATTGGCCTTGGCACCCGGCTCGCAGAGCGCGGCGCGGCCTTCGGCACAGGGTGCGCAGTGGCCGCAGCTGGGCACGAAGGAGAACACCACCGCATCGCCGATGGCGAAGTCGTGCACGTGCTCACCCAAGCCCTCGACGATGCCGGTGGCCTCGTGGCCCAGCACCATCGGCATCGGCCGTGGGCGATTGCCTTCGATCACCGAGAGGTCGCTGTGGCACAAGCCTGCAGCGGTGATGCGCACCAGGAGTTCGCCGGGGCCGGGCGGAGCGAGTTCGACGGTTTCGATCTGCAAGGGTGTGCTCTGCGCATAGGGCGCAGGCAGACCCATCTCGCGCAACACGGCGGCTTTGACTTTCATGGCGTGGGCCCGACTTGCAGGGCGGCGAGTGCTGCGCGCAGCGCATCCGGCAGCGGGGCGGATTTGCGCGTGACGCGATCGACGAACACATGCACGAACCAGCCCTGCGCGGCAGGTGTGTCTTCGTCCTCCGCGAAGAGGCCAATCTCGTAGCGCACGCTGCTGCGGCCGAGATGCACCACTCGCAGGGCAGCATCGACGGCCATGGGGAAGGCGAGCGAGTCGAGAAACTTGCAGTGCGATTCCGCACACAGGCCGATTACCGTGCCGGTGTGGATGTCGAGCGCATCGCAGTCGATGAGATAGGCGTTGATGACGGTGTCGAAGTAGCTGTAGTACTCGACGTTGTTCACATGGCCATAGATGTCGTTGTCCTTCCAGCGCGTGTTGATGCGCATCAGGTGCTTGTAGGCGGCGCGACTGCTCATAGCGAGGCCACGTCAACCGCCAGTAAAGTGTCGTCGAGTTGCAGCAGCAGCTCGGCCCAGGTCGTGGTTTTGGGCAGTTCGTAGCGATAGAAGTAGCGGCAGGCGGCGAGCTTGCCTTGGTAGAAGCCCTGATCGCTGCTGTCCGCAGCGCGCAAAGCAGTCTGTGCGACCAGCGCCTGCGCAAGCCACTGCCAGGCGATGACGGTGTGGCCGAACAGCTCAAGGTAGGCGCTGCTGTTCGCCATCGCCAAATCCATCTTGCCCTGCGCGGCGGTGCCACCGAGTGTCACGGTGACGGTCTGGATGCGCGCCATCGCTGCCTTCAGGGACATGGCGTATTCCAGCAGCAGCGGGTCGGTCTGCGCGGTGACCACCGTGGTCTGCATGCGCGTGAACAGCAGCTGCAGTGCCTTGCCGCCGTCGCTCAGCACCTTGCGGCCCAGCAGATCCAGACCCTGGATGCCGTTGGTGCCCTCGTGGATGGGGTTGAGGCGGTTGTCGCGGTAGAGGCGCTCGACCGGATAATCACGGGTATATCCATAGCCGCCGAGGCATTGGATGGCCAGATCATTTGCTTTCAGGCACCACTCGCTGGGCCAGGCCTTGGCGATGGGGGTGAGCAGATCGAGCAGGGCGTGCGCATGCACCTTGGTCATCGCATCGGGGCTGGCGAGCTCCTCATCGACCAGACGTGCGCAGTAGAGACAGAGCGAGAGCGCGCCTTCGACATAGCTTTTCTGCGCCAGCAGCATGCGGCGCACATCCGGGTGCTCGCTGATGTTGATGGGCGGCGAGCCGGGATTCTTGTTGCTGAGTGCACGGCCCTGTGGCCGCTGCTGCGTGTAGTCCAGCGCATACCGATAGCCCGCCATGGCAAGTGCCACTGCGCCGGCGCCGACCGCGATGCGCGCCTCGTTCATCATGTGGAACATGTAGGCGAGGCCCTTGTGCGGCTCGCCGATCAGCTCGCCGATGCAGGGCTCGCCATCGCCAAAGGCGAGCGCGGTGTTGGTGGTGCCGCGATAGCCCATCTTGTGGTTGAGGCCGATCAGGCGGATGCCGTTGCGCCCGCCCAGCGAGCCATCGTCGTTGACCGTATGCCTGGGGACGATGAACAGCGAGATGCCCTTCACGCCCGCCGGGGCGCCTTCGATCTTCGCCAGCACCAGCTGTACGATGTTCTCGCTCAAATCATGCTCGCCGCCGCTGATCCACATCTTGCGGCCGCTGATGTCGTAGCGGCCATCGGCACGCGGGATCGCCTTGGTCTTGATGTCGGCGAGGCTGGAACCGGCCTGCGGTTCGGACAGGCACATGGTGCCGAAGAAGCGGCCTTCCAGCATCGGCAGCAGGTATTTTTTCTGCTGCGCGTCGCTGCCATGCGCACGCAGCAGATTGGCGGCAGCGACGGTGAGAAAGAGGTAACCCATGGTGCCGATGTTGGCGGCGGTGAAGAGGGCCGCCATCGACGAATAGACCATTTGCGGCAGTTGCAGGCCGCCGATGTCTTCATCAAATGCGGCTTTCAGGAAACCGCCGGCGATGAAGGCATCAATTGCAGGTTTCACCTCTTTTGGCAGATGCACGCGCTTGCCGTCGAAGTGCGGCTCCTGTGCATCCGATATCGCCGCGTGCGGCAGAAAGGCGTCGCTTGCCAAGGTGTGCGCGGCATCGAGAATCGCGTCGCAGGTCTCGCGGTCGTGCATCGCGTAGCGAGGGTGGCTCAGCACCTCGCCCAGACCATGCAACTCATGCAGCTGGAATGCCAGTTCGCGCAACGGGAAGAAATCGTTCATCGGGCCTCCATCGGCACGGGGTTTTGGCGATGCCGCTTCTTGCAGAGCGGGTGCATGGGATTGTAGGGCGACAGGCCGCCGCTATCCTGCAAACATCTTGTGTGCGTGCACACCCAGGCCTCTGGCGACGCTGGCAAGCGCCTCGCCCACTACCAGCTCTGCCTGCGGGAAACCCTCGGCAATCGCCGCCCGCAAGCCTGCCAGGCCCGTCGAGCCGCCGGTGAAATAGATCGCCTGCACCGCATCGGGTGCAAGGCCCGCGTCACGCACGGTCTGCAGGGCGGTGTGGGAGATTTTGGTCAAGGCCTGGGCGAGGGCCTGCTGCAATTGCGCCGCATCGAGATGTGCGCTGAGTGCGTGCTCGACAAAGCCCAGGTCGATCTCTGCCGTGCCGGTGTCAGCGACAGCCATCTTTGCAGCTTCGACACCGCCCGCCAGCCGATGCCCCTCGCGCTCGCGCAGCACGCGCATCAGCCGTGTGTGCGCACGCTCATCCTTGAAGATGGTGCGCATCGCCTCGGATGCCGCCAGCGTCTGCGGCGTGTAGAGCAGGTTGATGCGGTGCCAGGTCGCCAGTTCGAAGTAGGTATGCGCCGGGATCGGCTTGCCGTTTCGGGTGAGGCCGCCGTAGCCCAGATGCGGCATGACGGTGGCGAGGCTCAACTGCTGGTCGAAATCGGTGCCGGCGATATGCACACCGCCGTTGGCGAGCACATCGGCGGTGCGATCCCGGTGCTTGGCGCGATCCGGACCCAGGCGGATCAGGGAGAAGTCCGAGGTGCCGCCGCCGATATCGGCCACCAGCACCAGCGTCTCGCGGGCGAGCTGGCTCTCGTAGTCGAGTGCCGCTGCGATGGGCTCGTACTGAAACTGCACGTCGGTGTAGCCCACGCTCCGGGCGATGTCGGCCAGCGTGCTCTGGGCATCGGCATCACGCACTGGATCGTCATCGACGAAGAACACCGGACGGCCGAGCACCAGTTGTTTCAGCTCACTGCCAATTTCAGCTTCGGCGCGCTGCTTCAGGTGGGCGAGAAAGTGCGCGAGGATGTCCTTGTAGGCAACGGCCTTGCCGTTGACGAGCGTGGTTTCGCGCATCAGCTCGCTGCCGAGCAGGCTCTTGAGCGACCGCATCAGACGGCCGGGATAGGCGGCTTGGTACTCCGTGATCGCCTGCCGGCCAAAGACGATGCTGCGCTCTTCGGCATTGAAGAACACTGCCGTGGGCATGGTCTGCCTGCCCTGTTCCAGCGTGATGAGCATGCTGTGCCTGGGGGAGCCGACGAAGACGGCGGAGTTGGAGGTGCCAAAGTCGATTGCGGCGTAGGCGGGCATGAAGGTCGGCATCGATGCGGCCCGCGATTTTACCGTTCTCGCAGGCTGGCTTGTCTTGCATGTGGTGCGCTGCCAACATCGCGCCACAATTAGACAACCTGTCAAACCGGTGAGGACGCCCCGTCATGCAGCTCAACAACACGCGATTCATCACCTGCTTGCAGCAGCTGGGCACATCGCTGCTGGGTCTCTCTTTGAGTGCGCTGTTCTGCACGGCACTGGCCCAATCCCACCCCGAAGCAGCCGTGCAAAAGCCCAACTTCGTGCTGCTGCTGATCGACGACGCCGGCTTCACCGACCTCGGCAGCTACGGTGGTGAGGCACGCACACCCAACATCGACGCGCTGGCCCAGCGCGGCGCGATGTTCACCAGCTATCACAGCTCGCCGCTGTGCTCGCCCTCGCGGGCGATGCTGCTGACTGGTATCGACAACCACCGCACGGGTGTGGCGACCATCCCCGAAACCCTGCCGGCCGAGCAGCAGGGCAAGCCTGGCTACAGCCTGCATCTGGAAAGCGGCGTGCAGACGGTGGCGACCAGGCTGAAAGCCGAGGGCTACCGCAACTACATGACCGGCAAGTGGCATCTGGGGCATGGCCCCGGCGAGCTGCCGGATGCGCATGGCTTCGACCGTTCCTTCGTACTCGATGCCTCTGGCGCCGACAACTGGGAGCAGAAGCCCTACATGCCCTATTACACCAGCGCCGATTGGTACGAGGATGGCAAGCTTTCGAAACTGCCGGACGATTTCTACTCCTCGAAGTTCATGGTCGACCAGATGATGGCCTACCTCGAACGCGACAAGAGCCGCAGCGAGCCGTTCTTCGCCTACATCGGTTTCCAGGCCCTGCACATCCCGGTGCAGGCGCCACGCGAACTCACCGCGCACTATGCGGGTGTCTACGATGGTGGCTGGGAGGCGTTGCGGCAGGCACGCTGGCAACGCGCGCAGGAGCGCGGGCTGATCCCCCGAGATGCGCCGCTCGCGCCGGCGCATGACAAGCTGCGCAGCTGGGATTCACTCGACGCCGACGAGCGTGCGCTCTACAGCAAGAGCATGGCCGTCCACGCCGGCATGCTGGAGGCGATGGATCAGCACATTGGCCGTCTCATCGCCTACCTCAAGGAGCGCGGGCAGCTCGACAACACCATCTTCCTCATCACCTCCGACAACGGCCCCGAGCCAAGCGACCCCATCGCACAGACCGGCTTCAGCACCTGGATGTCGCAGAACGGCTACCGCCGCGAGCTGGAGACACTGGGCGAGAAGGGCAGCATGAACTTTATCGGTGCCGAGTGGGCCAATGCCACCGCCTCACCGGGAAACCTTTTCAAGTTCCATGCCTCGGAAGGCGGCATGCGTGTGCCGCTGATTGCGGCTGGCCCCGGCATCGTGCCGGGGGCGCGCATCGCCAGCACCAGCTTCGTCACCGATGTGACGCCGACCATCTATGACTATGCGGGCATCGAGCCGGAGCGCTGGAGCGGCCCGGTCGCCATCACCGGCAAAAGCCTCAAGCCCACACTCGCGGGGGCTGCCACGCATACCTATGATTCCGAGACGCCGGTGGGCATGGAGGTCGGCGGCAATGCGGCGCTGTTCAAGGGCGACTACAAGCTGACCAGGAACACCCTGCCCTGGGGCGATGCGAAGTGGCGGCTCTACAACCTGGCCAGCGATCCCGGCGAAACCAAAGACCTGGGCGCTGACGATGCCGCGCGCTACCAGGCCATGCTCGCCGACTACGCCCGCTACGAGCAGGAGATGGGTGTGCTGAAACTGCCGGACGACTTCAACCCGCACCAACAGGTGAGGATCAATGCCATCAAGAAACAGCTGCATCACTTCCGCTACCGGATTGCGATGGGTGTGTTGCTGATGGTGCTGATTGCGGTTTGGCTGGTGCGTCGTCGCAAGACGCGCGCTTGAGCGGGCATCACCGAATCAGTCATTCCCGCGAAGGCGGGAATCCAGGCTCCCGTTTCTGTTGCTGACTTGCCTTGCGCTTCGTGCCAACTGGATTCCCGCCTTCGCGGGAATGACCGCGTCTACTTATCGACTCGTCGCTTTCGACTTTGCAGTGCTGGATTTCTTGTTGACGGCTGCTTTCTGCTTTGAGGCGACCGGCACATCCTCCACGCCACTCACCTGCGGCTGCATCAGCTTCATCAGCATCCAGGTAAACAGCTCGTTGCCGCTCTTGCGGCTGATCTCGCCATCGTGGACGAGCTGGTGCGTGCCCCAGAAAGCCATGTGCAGCATCCACGCCAGTGCCCGGGCCTGGGCTTCGCTGAGCGCGAACTGCCGCATCACCACGGGCGTCCACAGCTTGGTCAGCAGGTGCCGCAGGCGCATCCCCATGCGGCTGGTCTCGGCGTTGTCGGAGTAGGTGGCGGTGATCATCTGCCAGAGCGCGCGCACCCGCGCCGGGTTCTCGGCAAAGGTCTCCTGCTCGACGATGCGCATCAGGCCCGCCAGGTCGTTGCCGTTGTCGCCGATGCTGCTGCGGATGTTTTCGTAGCGGCTGCGGAACAGGTGCGACATGGTGTCGGCCATCAGCTCGTCGACCGAGGCGAAGTGCTGGTAGACCAGCTGGCGGCTGACCTTGGCCGTCTCAGCCACCGAGATCATGCTCAGTGCCGGCCAGCCCTGCGTCTCCACCACGGTCGCGGCCACGTCCAGCAGCGCCAGCCTGCGGTCGTCGCGGGCGAGATAGGCGCGTTTCTCGGTCGGCTTCTTGCGGGTCATGGCGGCATCTTGGTGGGATATCCACGCGCTGTAAACATCACTGTGCAATCAGTCGGCGCATGATTTCCTCCTCGATCAACCAGATTCGATCCTGCCCCCAGACGGTGAATGCAGGTTCGCCATCGCCCGCCACCAGCCGCAGGGTCGGCACGCCCCAGGAGCCAGCGGCAATCATGTCCTGC
Organism: Nevskiaceae bacterium; assembly: GCA_021731445.1. Lineage (GTDB taxonomy): Bacteria > Pseudomonadota > Gammaproteobacteria > Nevskiales > Nevskiaceae > Stagnimonas. The sequence continues at coordinate 28,059 of JAKFXK010000035.1, forward strand.
ACATTGGCTTCCATCTCGGCTTCCCAATCCTTGCTGTCGAGATGCTCCAGCGCTTTTGCCCAGTCCAGCCCCGCGCGTTCGACGATGCCGCGCAAGCCCGACAGCGCTTGCGCATTGACCCCTTCACTCCACACCGCCTGGCTGTAGACGTGAAGGTATTCGAAGCCGCAGCCCTGCTCCCGCGCCCAGGGAAACAGCGAGTAGGCGCGCAAGATCGGCTTGCCGAACGGATCCCAGATGTTGCCGAAAGCGATGCTCAGCGTCTCGGCCTCGCGTTGTGTGTCCTGCAGGATGTACATGCCCTTGCGCCGGTCGGCCTTCACGCCACGCATCATCATTGGCAGCACGGGGCGCAGTACCAGGTCAATCGGGTAGCGCTGACAGAGCGCGGCCACGCGCGCATATGAGAGATGCGTGTAAGGGCTGCGCAGCGAGGGGAAGAACTCCAGCGTCAGGCGGCGGCTGGCAATGGATGCGGCGGGTCTCGTCTGACGCCGCATGACGCTGGGGCTGATCAGCGCGCCGGCGCGCCGCGCACCCAGCGCATCCAGCCTTTGCTCCAGGTAATGCAGGCGGTCGATGCCCCAGTACCACTCGCCTTCGTAATGGAACATGCCACCGAGGTAATGGCCGAGCCGGTGGCGCAGGTCGAAGTGTTTCTGCAGGTGCTCTGCGGCCACGGCCTCGCTCGGCAGTACGCGGCCCAGGCCTAAGGCTTCGAGCGCGGTGGACGAACCCTGGTGCAGTGCCGTGTTCACGCGCATTGCCTGCTGTGCGAAGTCGCGCGGCTCGTCGCATGCAAGCAGCACGCGGCGAGCGAGAATCAAGTCTGCCGACGCGGCCGGCGCATCGAAGCTGAGGCCGTAAAACGGCGCTATCGCCGCGCACTCGCGTGTTGCCCATTGATCCCACAAGGCCTGCTCGTGGATGGCGATCGGTGTGGGCCGGGCCACGACCTTTGGCACCAGCTGGATGTCGTAGCGGTCGAGCAGGGGGGCTATGGCCTGTACCGCCAGCTGGCTGTAAGGGTCGTCCACCTGATGGAAATACAGCACGGTGTGTGCGCGGCCTTGTCGTTGCCGCGCCGCTTCGGCGCGCAGGCGCTGCTGGGTGCGGCGTGCCGGGTCGGCAAGGCGCCGCATTACGGCGCTGCGGATGGTGCGGATCAGGTCCATGCGGTTTTCCTCGAAAGCGCAACTTCAGGCGGTGATGCGGCAATTCTATTTACAACGTGTAAAATTTGTTGCAGGGCAGGAACCTACCCGGTAACGCGCCTGCCATGTATCGAGGAGAGACGCCATGTGGAAAAAGATCGGCATTGGACTCATTGCGCTCATCACCATCGCTGTCTTACTCAACCGCACCGTGGGCGACAGGCTGATGCTGAAGATGATGCAGAAGCAGGTGGTGGCGAACCTTTCCGGTGCCAGTTTCGCGGAGTTTGGCGATGGCCTCAACATCGTGCTCTGCGGTGCAGGCTCGCCCTTTCCTGATGTGAAACGCGCCGGTCCCTGCGTTGCGGTGATCGCCGGCCAGCAAATCCTGATCATCGACGCCGGCTCCGGCTCCGCACGCAACCTCGCACCCTCCGGCATCCCGGCCGGCAAGATCGCGGCGGTGCTGCTCACCCACTATCACTCCGATCACATCGACGGCCTCGGCGAGCTGCTGCTGCAACGCTGGGGCAATGCCGCGCACACCACGCCGACGCCGGTGATCGGGCCCACCGGTGTGGAGCAGGTCGTGGCAGGCTTCAACCTGGCCTACACGCAGGACTTCAGCTATCGCGTCGCCCATCACGGGCCGAAGATCATCCCGCCCGGTGGCGCAGGCGGCGTTGCACAGCCCTTTGACCTGCCCGCGCCCGGCGTCGGCAGCGTGGTCTACGACGTGGAGGGCCTCAAGGTCACCGCCTTCGCAGTCGACCACCGCCCCATCGTCCCCGCCGTCGGCTATCGCATCGACTACCAGGGCCGCAGCGCCGTGATCTCCGGCGACACCGTGAAGTCCACCAACTTGGCGCAGTTCGCCAAGGGGGTAGACCTGCTGGTGCACGAGGCGCTCTCGCCCGAGCTGGTGGGCCTCATTGCCGGGGGCGCAAAGCAGGCGGGGGCCGCCAACATCGAGCAGATCAGCCACGACATCATCAACTACCACACGACGCCGGTGGAGGCTGCGGAAATCGCCCAGGCAGCGGGTGCCAGGCACCTGCTGTTCTACCACCTCGTCCCGGTGCTGCCGCTCAAGCGGCTGGAACCGATTTTTCTGCGCGGGGTGAGCAAGGCCTACGACGGCGAGGTGACGGTGGGGCAGGATCAGAGCTGGATCAGCATGCCCGCCAACAGCCGCGAGGTGAAAGTGGGCCGCCGTGGCTAGGGTGTGTTGACACATGAATGGTCGCTGCGTTGCAGGTCAAAATCGCGTCAGGCTAGGCGCAGGCCGACGCGAAGGCTGTACGCCTTCGCTGGGCTTATAACGACGCATGGCCAGCAACCCTCCGGGGCGGGACTGTTTTGGGGCATTGCTACGTCAGCAAGTGCTTCAATACCGACGTATTGCGCGCACTTGCTTCCTTGCACTGCCCCAAAACAGCCTTCCGCCGCAGCGATCATTCATATGTCAACACACCCTAGGCCCCCGAAAGACTGGTTCATCTGGGGTTCCGAGCTTTCGCCCTACGCGCTCAAGCTTGCACTCTGCTGCCGCTATTCCAATCTGCCGCACCGCTTTCTGCCGGATCAAGGCAGTTGGGCCGAGAACTGGCGCTGCGTGCTGCGGCTGGAAAAACTCAAGCGCCGCCGGCTGCCGCTCACCTGGCCGGTGATGAGCGAAGACGATGAACTGCCACTGGTGCCGTACCTGTTCGGGCCGGAGGGCGAGAACCTCTACGACTCCAGCGCCATCGCCGAGTGGCTGGATCACAGCTTGCCGGGGGAACACACGCTCATCCCTGCTGATCCACTCGCCGGTTTCGTCGCGCGCCTCATCGACGACTACGCCGACGAGTTCCTGCTCTACGCCGTGCATCATCAACGCTGGAAAGTCTCCGCTCACGACAACGATGCCGGTCAGCGTCTCGCCCGCGAATACCGCTTCCAGCTCGGCCCCCTGCAGCCATTGATGGTGCGCTGGTTCAGCGCAAGGCAGACGCGGCGCCTGCCTTATCTCTTCAGCGTCGCACCAACAGGCTTCCACATCGCAGGCCTGCCGCGGCGTCGCCAGCCACTGGCGCGCGAGGGTTTTCCGCCCACTCATGCGCTGCTCGAAGAGGCCTTCGCACGGCTGACGGCGCTGCTCGACGTGCTGCTGGGTGGGCGCAGCTATCTGCTCGGTGAGCGGTTCACCCTCGCCGACGCCGCGCTCTATGGACAGCTCGGCATGAACCTCGCCGACCCGAGCACCGCGCGCGACCTGCGCGAGCGCACGCCTCAGCTGTATCGCTGGCTGAATGTGCTGCACCGCGGCACGCCATTGCGCGTCGATGCACCGCTGTGCATCGACTCTGCCCTCAAGCCCCTGCTGGCCGAGATCAGCCGCACCCACCTGCCGCTGATGCAGCAGAACGCCGCAGCGCACCAGCGCTTCAAACAGCAAGGCCAGCGACGCTTCAATGAGCGCGCCTTCAATGCCGGTGAAGCGCTCTACGACGGTGTGCTCGATGGCCAGCCGTATCGCAGCGTTGCCAGGAGTTTTCAGGCGCGCAGCTGGCGCGATTGCCAGGTGCGCTGGGCGGCATTGACCGTGCCCGTGCGTGCAGAACTTGCGGCCCTGCTGCCGGCCGCGCACACATTCAGCACCTGAGCAGGATTTAAGCCGCATCACGCCGGGTGATGCCAATCCCTGCCACAGCCATCTTTACCACTTCGCGTCCGCACCACGCCTGACATACATTGCCCGTGCCGCCGTGAGCGCGGTGCAAATGTTCTTGAGGCAGGAGCCGTCATGCGCTGGATCGCACATCAAGCTTGGGTTGCAACACTGCTCGTCACGGCGGCACTGGTCGGCTGCGGCAATTCATCCGGGCCGGGTGGAACCACCCCCATCGGCAGCAACCCCGACAGCGTGAACAACACGCCACCGGTGTCGAAGTTCGATCTCGCCAACCGCTGCTTCGTGCTGAAGACCAATGGCAAGTACGTGGTGCGCGATGCAACGGGTTTCATCGCCAATGGCAGCAGTGCTAATGGCGCCGAGGCGTTCTACATGAAGCCTGCAGGCCTGGGCCGCTATCTGTTCTACACCAAGGGCCGGGCGCTGATGACCGGCGCTGGCACCGCCGTGACGGCACAGGCCACGCCTGCCGACGGTGCCGACATCACGCTCAGTGGCGACAACGGCCTCTACACCGCCAAGTCACTCGGCATGGCGCTGGCGGTCGATGGCACGGGGCGTCTGCTGCTGGGCAGCACCGCAGCACCTTTGGTGTTCGAGCCGGCGACGGGATGCAGCGTGTATCCCGAAATGCCTGTGGGCATCGCGGCGGCGACATTCAAGAACGCACTCGGCAAGCCGGTGATCGGCTTTGCCGAAGTGCATTCACACATGGGCATGGGTAGCGAGATGTCCGACGGCAGTGGCGATGTCGGCCCCTCGGCGGGCGGCGTGCTGTACGGGCAGGCGATCAACCGCTTCGGCGTGCTGGCCGCACTGGAGAGCTGCGAAGTGATGCATGGCCCCGACGGCACGCTCAGCGCCGAGAACATCATCCTCGACCAGAACCCCACCGAAACGCATGACGTGGTGGGCTGGCCGAGTTTCATCGACTGGCCGAAAAACGATTCCTTCCTGCACCAGCAGATGTATTACAAGTGGATCGAGCGCGCCTGGAAAGCGGGCCTGCGCACCATGACCATCCACGGCACCACCATCGAGGCCTTGTGCAACATCGCAGCGGCCAGCTATGGCGACAAGATGGCCGAGTGCGTGGACATGGAGGTGGGCGTCCAGCAGGTGCAGTACATGTATGACGTGCAGAACTACGTCGATGCGCAGGAAGGCGGGCCGGGCAAGGGCTGGTTTCGCATCGTCAAGGACCCCGCCGAAGCACGTGCAGTGATTGCCGAAGGCAAGCTGGCGGTGATCCTGGGGCTTGAGTTCTCCAACATCTTCCACTGCCGCGTGCAGTTTCTGCCCGGCGGCAGAGAGACCAGCGACTGCGACGAGGCCGAGATCGACAGCGAGATCGACCGCGCCTGGAACCTGGGTGTGCGGCAGATCTTCCCCTATCACGATGTGGATTCAGCACTCGGTGGCACCGGCATCTTCAGCTCGGTACTGAACTACGTGGGCTACAGCGACATCCATGGCTTCTGGAAAACCTATGCCTGCCCGGATGTGGAGTACTTCACCGGCGAGGGCGTGTTCGTCGCAGGTGCAGAGCTTGAAACCGCGCCGTTCATGCTGGGCAGTGATCCGCTCAGCCAGGCCATCATCGCCAATGGCGGCGGTACCTTGCCGGTGTATCCGCCGGGTCGTCAGTGCAATGCGCGCGGCGTGACGCCGCTGGGCAAGTACGCGATCGACAAGATCCTGAAGAAGGGCTTCATCCTCGACATCGACCACGCCGAACTGTCGATCAAGCAGTACATGCTCGACGAGGGCGCGAAGCTGACACCCAACTACCCGGCGGTGTCGGGCCACGGCGGCCACGGCGGCATCAGCACGGCGCAGGCCGAGCAGATGTTCCGGCAGGGCGGCATCATTTATCCGGCGCTACCCAACGGCAAGGACTTTGCGCGCTACATCAGCCAGATCAAGCCGGTGTGGGCGCGTTCGACCAGCCGCCCGCTGGCAGTGGGCTATGGCGCGGATTCAAACGGACTGCGCACCCTGCCGGGATCACGCGGCGCAGGCTCAACGGCAATCCAATATCCCTTCACCCTGTTCCAGGGTGCGGGCTGGGGGCCGCAGTACGCGGCGGCGGGCATCGCGCCGCTGAAGGTCGACATGCTGTCGATCCCCGGCGGCAAGAGCTGGAATATGGATGAGGAAGGCATGTCCCACTACGGCCTGATGGCAGACATCGTCGAGGAAATCCGCATCGAAGGCGGCGAGGAGGCGACCACGGCGCTCTACAACTCCGCCGAAACCTTCCTGCAGCTTTGGGAGCAGACGCTCAGGGCCTCTGCCGATGCGAGAACCAAGCCGGTGCCGTAACCGGATATCTGCCTTGCGGACTGCTGGCCTGCGCAGCTTCTCTGTACTGCTCGCGTTGAGTGCGCCGCTCGGCGCGGGTGCGCATGGCTTTGGCCGGCTCTACAACCTGCCGGTACCGTTCTGGCTCTACGGCTGGGGCGCGGCTGCGGCACTGCTGCTGTCCTTCCTGCTCGTGGCGCTGTTCACGGCTTCACCAGGGGCTACAGGGCAGGCTCCGGTGCGCGACATCAGCGAGGCCAGCTGCGTGCGAGCGCTGCGTCGCGCGCTACCGGCACTCAAGGCGCTGAGTGTGTTCCTGCTGCTGCTCTGTATCGCCACGGCGCTGCTCGGCAACCGCGACCCCTACCGCAACTTCAGCATGACCTTTTTCTGGGTCGTGTTTCTGCTCGGCTTCACCTATCTCACGGCGCTGCTTGGCAATCTCTATGCCGCGCTCAACCCCTGGCGTGTGATGACGGCTGTACTCGGCCGCCACGGGCAAGGCCGCCTGCCTTACCCCGCATGGCTGGGAGACTGGCCTGCGCTCGCGCTGTATCTGGGCTTCATCTGGTTCGAGCTATTCGGCCTCGGCAGGCCGGTGCCGCTCGGCCAGATGCTGCTCGCCTATACCGCGCTCAATGTCGTGGGTGTCTGGCTTCTTGGCCGTCGCAGCTGGTTTACACACTGTGAGTTCTTCTCGGTGTTCCTGCGGCTGGTGGCACTGCACTCGCCGTTCGCCTATCAACGCGACGCCGCTGGCGGGCGCGGCACTCTGCAGCTGCGCAAGCCTTTTGCTGGACTGCTGCAGGAGCGCCCCGTGCACCTCAGCACCGTCGTGTTTGCACTCGCCATGCTCTCCACCACCGCCTTCGACGGCCTGCGCGCCACGCAGTGGTGGGTGCGCCTGTTCTGGAGCGACCCGACCGGCCTCGTCACCTTCCTCGCCGGTACCCGCCCCATGCTCGCTGTGGCCAGCCTGCGCAGCTGGTACATCGCCTGGGAGACGATCTGCCTCATCGCCTCGCCGTTCCTGTATCTCGGTGCTTATCTGGTCTGCATCGCACTGGCGAAGCGGCTCACGCGCAGCACGCGGCCGTTGCGTGAATTCGCCCTCGACTTCGGCCACAGCCTGCTACCCATCGCGCTGGTCTATCACGTCACCCATTACGCGACGCTGCTGCTCACACAGGGCCTGAAGATCGTCAGCCTCGCCTCCGATCCCTTCGGTTGGGGTTGGGACCTGTTCGGCACCGCCATGCTGTGGCGCGCGCCGATCCTGCCCGGCATGGGGCTGGTGTGGCACACGCAGGTGGGGCTAATCTTGTTCGGCCACATCGTCAGCGTCACCATCGCGCATCGCGTTGCGCTGCGGGTGCTCCCGACGCGCCGCGCGGCGCTGCTGAGTCAGCTGCCGATGCTTGCTTTCATGGTGCTGCTGACCGTCGCGGGTCTGTGGATCATCGCGCAACCGCTGACGACCGAGTTGATGCGTTAGCGCACCGCGAAAATGCCGCGCCTGGCCGGCACCCACCAGATCAGGCCGAACAAAAGCGTGCCGAGAATCACCCGCAAGGGATTGGCACCGCGACCCTTGAGCAGCAGAAAAGCCACCGGGATTTCGAGCACATGCAGACCCAGGATGATGGTGGCGACCAGCACCGAGCGGTGGCCGCTGTCGCCCGTGGCTACGTGCAGCGCCGCCCAGGTGTAGAAGGCGATGAGACCCACCATGCTGGCGATCCAGAAGGCTTTGCTGTTGGTCATGCGCACTCCCGAGCGGTGGCGGCGCAGCGGTGCGCCTGCAAATACTTTACATCATGTAAATCAATCCAGACAAAAGCGCATCGACATTCCCGGAGAAGAACCCATGATCGAGCGCTGCGCTCACGCCCAACCGCCACAAGGCTTCGATCCGCAGGCCTGGTAGAGCTACAGCGGCTGGCAGCGTTGCCGCGCCTGAAAATCCGCCTGCAGCTGTGGCAGTTCTGCCTCGTTGGGGATCAGCGAGCGGAACAGGATCAGGCCGCGTGTGCTGGGTGACAGCAGCACGCGTGCACCAGCGGGCGCAGCCTGCCTGGCATCGCGCGTCAGCAGCAGATCAAGATGCTTGCGGCCCTCGGCATCCACCATTGCATCGCGGTCGTTGATGGCGAAGAAGTTGCTACTGTCGGCAGCGAAGCCGGAGACCGACACATAGCCTTGCTGTACGGGTGCGGTGATGTGCAATGCGCCCTTGGAGAGATCGAACACGCAGGCGGTATAGAGCAGGTCTGGGCTGGGCCGTACCACAGTGCGCGCGCTGGCATCGACGCGCGGTGCAGGCAGCGCGACGTTGATGCCCTTGCGCGCGATGATCTCGGCCTTGCGGCGCTGCGCTTCTGGCCGTGTATCGGGCACCGATGCCCCCTCGACACCCTTGGCCGCGATGCGGTGCATCACCAAGTGGCTGATGGCTGTCGGCAGCGCCAGCACGGTCAGCAGGTTGAACACGGGCACCAGCACGAGAAACAGCAGCAGAGCTTTCGTCAGACTCAGGTTCGTCGTCATGGGCAGCCTTCGCGCACGATGGTGGGCAGCGGCAGCGTCGCCAGCTGGGCGAGCACCTCCGGTGCCGGGTTGTAGACGCGCAGGGTCAGTGAATAAGGGCCTTTTGCGGGCGTGGGCAGACTGCCCTCTGCCATGGCCTGCGGGGCGAGTGAGATATCGAAGCGGCCATCCGGCGAAGGCGGCAGATTGCCGGCGTGGCGCGCATAAAGACCTGCAGGATTCGGCACCAGATAATGGTCGGCACCATAGGCGGTGAGGCTCCACCAGCGCGCGGGTGGCGGCACGCCGCTGACGCGGTAGCGGCACTCGCCGCGCAGCACCTCGCCGCTGCTGTCGGTGAAGGCGGTGTAGTAGACCGCCTCCTGCGGCGTCAGCGCATAAAGTCCGGCGAGTGCGACGGCGGCGCGCTCCCAGGGATTGGCGGCACTGCTGCCCGTGGTCGCACTGGTGCGCCAGGGGCCATTATGGGTGGCGTGCCGGTCAATGAGATAGCGCAGCAAGGGCTTGGTGGTGAGCGCCCCCGTCAGCGCGGCGGCAAGGATCACGCCCGTCCACGCCAGCATCCTGCGCAGCGGCGACGTTTGGGTAGTCATGGGCGTCACTCCTGCGCGATGGATATTATTTGACATCGTGTAAATATCACTCCGATAATCAATCCACAAGCTCTACCACAAATTACAGAGCACACGGAGGAGAACCCGTGGCTACGTCGCCTCTGACGACTCTGATTGCGCTGTTGTTGCTGGCTGGCCTCAGGCCATGCAGCGCGGGGGTGACTGCCAAGCCGGAGATGGTGCGCGTGCCTGCGGGCGAGGCGCACATCGGCAGCGACAAGGGACGTGCCGACGAAGCGCCGCCCTTCAAGACTGCGCTCGCAGCCTTCGATCTCGACCGCACGCCGGTGACGGTGGCGGCGTTCGCGCACTTTGCCAGGCAGAACGGCTTCGTCACCGAAGCCGAGAAGCTGGGCGGCGGTGCGGTGATGACTTTCGGCACCGGCCAGTGGAAGCTCGTGCCCGGTGCGATCTGGCGCCAGCCGCTGGGGCCGAAGGCCGAAGCCGCTGCGCCGACGCATCCCGTCACGCAGGTCTCGTGGAACGATGCCAGCGCCTACTGCGCCGCGCAGGGCAAGCGCCTGCCGAGCGAGGTGGAATACGAATACGCCTCGCGCCTGGGTGCGCCGGACGGTAGCGCCCATGCCTTCGGTGACGCGCTGGTAAAGGACGGCCGCTACCGCGCCAATGTCTGGACTGGTGTGTTCCCCATGCTCAACACCGCCAAGGACGGCTATCGCACCACCTCACCGGTCGGTGCGTTTGGCGAAGACCCACTGGGCTTCACCGATCTTGCGGGCAACGTGTGGGAGTGGACCAGCGACTGGTACCGCCCCTACTCCGAGCGCGAGCAGCCCTGGCCACCGGGCAAGCCCGGTGAAAAGGTGCAGCGCGGCGGCTCCTTCCTCTGCGATCCCAGCTTCTGCTACGGCTTCAAGGTCACGGCACGCGGGCATTCCGCGCCGGACTCCTCCCACATGCATGTCGGCTTTCGCTGCGCGCGCAGCCTCGCCGACACACGGAAATCCGCATGAAAAAACGCCTGCTGATCCCACTGCTCGTTGTCATCGGTGCAGCTGCGCTGTATGCGCTGCGCCTGCCGATCCTGCTGCATGCCACGGGCTGGATTTCCGATTTCAAGAATCCCCGCGCACCCAACCGTGTCGTGCCGTGGCAGCAGGGGCCGACAACAGCGAGTGCCGGCGCGCGACCGCCGAACGTGATCGTGATTCTCATCGACGACATGGGCATCAACGATGTGTCGAGCTATGGGGCCGGCATGCCGCAAGTGCCAACGCCGAACATCGACCGTCTCGCCGCCGAAGGTGTGCGCTTTGATCGCGGCTACTCGGCCAACGCCGTGTGCTCACCCTCGCGCGCCTCGCTGATGACGGGCCGCTATGCCACTCGCTTCGGCTTCGAGTTCACGCCCACGCCCGGCAACATGGCGAAAGTCGCGCCACTGCTCTCGTCGCCGGATCGCCTGCGCCCGGTGATCGTCCACCGCGATCGCGCGGCCGATATCGCGCCTTTCAACCAGCTGGGTATGCCGACTTCCGAAGTCACCATTGCCGAAGTGCTGAAAACGAAGGGCTATCACACGGCACACATCGGCAAGTGGCACCTGGGTGGCACGCCGGAGTTCCGCCCCAACAACCAGGGCTTTGACGAAACCCTGTTCATGGAGAACGGCCTGCACCTGCCGGAGGGCAGTCCCGATGTCGAAAACGCCAAGCAGGATTTCGACCCCATTGATCGCTTCCTCTGGCCCAACATGCGCTATGCCGCCAGCTACAACGGCAGTGACTGGTTCGAGCCACGCGGCTATCTCGCCGACTACTACACCGACGAGGCGATCAAGGTCATCGAGGCCAACCGCAACCGGCCGTTTTTCCTGTATCTGGCGCACTGGGGCATCCACACTCCCTTGCAGGCGCTGAAGAGCGATTACGAAGCCCTGCCCGCGACGATGAGCCACCGCGAGCGCGTGTACGGTGCGATGGTGCTGTCCATCGACCGCAGTGTCGGGCGCATCCTGCAGGCACTGAAGGCGCAGGGGCTGGATGAGAACACGCTGGTGGTGTTCACCAGCGATAACGGCGCGCCCGGATACATCGGCCTGCCGGATGTCAACAAGCCCTATCGCGGCTTCAAGCTCACGCTGTTCGAGGGTGGTGTGCGCGTGCCCTATCTCGCGCGCTGGCCGGGCCAGCTGCCAGCAGGGTTGCAGTATCCCTATCCGGTATCGAGTCTTGACCTCATGCCCACCATCGCCGCCGCAGCGGGGGCTGCGCCGCCGGCGGATCGCGTCATTGACGGCGTCAACCTGTTGCCGCATCTCACTGGCAGAGAGGCCGCTGCACCGCACGATGTGCTTTTCTGGCGCGATGGCAGCTACGAGATGGTGATGGCGAAAGGCTGGAAGCTGCAACAGTCACAACGGCCTGCCAAAACCTGGCTGTTCCATCTCGACGAAGATCCCACCGAGCAGCGCAATCTGGCCGATGGCAATCCCGGCAAGGTGGCGGAGCTGAAAGCCCTGCTCACCGCCCACAACGGCGGGATGAAGCCCGCGCTCTGGCCGTCCTTCGTCGAGTTCCCGGTGATGGTGGACAAGACGCTCGACCAGCCCGAAGAGCCTGACGACGAGTATGTGTACTGGCAGAACTGACAGCCCCCCCGGCACGTCGGCGTGTCGTGGTGTTCCAGCGCGATCAAAAACTTGACATCATGTAAAAAATTGATAGGGTGCTTTCGGCTTTTCACTCCAGCCAAGCGTTTCGCTAGGGATGCACATCACGGCAAGGCGCGGGCTTAAAGGGCGCATCGTCAGGTGGTTGAAACAGTCAGGGTTGCGGCAGATCGCCTTCGAGAGCGGTCGCCGGAATGTCCTTAACAGTGTTTGGAGGAGAGAGGCCGCAGCATGTTCGAGCACCCCGCCGGTGTGAGGGCGCGCACTTTGCCGCGCGCAAGACCTCAGTTGGTTTTTGCAGCCAGCCTGCTGGCGCTGCCACTGCCGGTGTTCGCCATCGATTTTTCGCTGGACAGCCTCAATCTCACCGGCAAGTTCGCGGCCCAGGTTTCAGCGGGTGCGACGCTGCGCACCGAAGAGCGGGCCCGCGACCTCGTCGGCAAGCTCAACCTGCCAGGGCAGGAGCAGTTCTGCGAGGACAAGCCCGCGCTGCCGCCCGGTGCGGCGCCGGGCATCAATTGCACCAATGTCCCGGGCAATGCCGCCTATCTCGCGCTGCCTGGTACAGCCACACACAACACCGACAACGGCAACCTCAACTACGACAAGGGCGATGTGGTCAATACGGTGTTCCGTTTCGCGCCGCGCCTGCAGTTCACCCATCCGCGCTTTGGCATCGACATCAGCGCAGTGGCCTTCTACGACCCGATCAACTACGACTTCACCGAGTACCACCCGAACAACTTCGAGGACAACAACGGCTTCCAGCCGCGCCATACCAAACGCAGCAAGGAGGCACGCAAGGACATCAGCGGCGGCGTGAACCTGCTTGACGCCTTCATCTCCACCGACCTGCCGCTGCCCGGCGGCCGTGAGTTGTCGGTGAAGCTCGGCAACCAGATTCTGAGTCTGGGCACCACGACGACGCTCATCCTCAATGGCTTGAACACGGTGAATCCGCCGGATGCGAACCTGCGCTTTCTGCCCGGCTCGGACTTGCGCGACGTGTTCCAGCGCGTACCGCTGGCGGTGCTCAGCACCTCGCTGACCGACTCGATGGCGGTGACGGGCTTCTATCAATTGCTGTGGAAGCCGGTGACGCTGCCCCCCATCGGCAGCTATTACTCCAGCAGCGATTTTCTCGGCGCGGGCGATCCCTACATCGGCCTCCTGTTCGGCAAGCCGCGCGAAGACCCGGACAATCTCGTCGGCGTGCAGGAGCGCACGCAGGGTAATGCCAACCTGCTCTCAGATGCGGGACGCACACTGTATTTCGGCAAGACGCAAAAGGCTGGCAACGGTGGCCAGCACGGTTTCAATTTCAACTACCTCGCCAGCTGGCTCAACAGCACCAGCTTCGATTTCAGCTATCTCAACCTGCACTCGCGCCTGCCGACGATCAGCTTCGTCGCCGCAGAAGAAGGCTGCACCAACCGCGCCGCCAACCAAGCCGAGGCGCTGGCGGCGTGCAGGGGGTTTACCGCAGTGCCCGGCGGGGTTGAGCCGCTGCCCCTGGATACCGTCAAACCAACGGTGGTGTATGCGGAAAACATCAAAACCTTCGGTGCGAGCTTCAGCACCAACCTGGGCTCGGTGGCCTGGACGGGCGAAGTCACCTACCGGCCCAACCAGCCTTTCCAGATTGACGCAGTGGACGTGGGCTATGCCGCCCTGCTGCCAGTATTCCCCAGCACCTCGCTCAACTTCGGCGTGGTCACGGTACCGGGTGATCGTGTCGCCATCCCGGACTATGTCGAGACGGTTTATCGCCGCAACACCAATGTGCAGCCGGGTGATTTGATCCAGGGCTTCGAGCGCCTGCAATCGCTGGCTTACAACACGTCCTTCCTGTTCCTGCTGGGGGCCAGCGACAACTCTTTCGGCGCGGACCAGGTCACGGCCTTGGTCGAGTTGGGCGGGCAGCAGATATTGAATATGCCGCGTCTCGACCAGTTGCAGATCGCCACCCCCGGTACGCAGTTCCACCGCAGCGCCGGCGTCGATGGCACCGGCACGCCGACACCGGAGCAGACCCAGACCGGTGCCGAAGCACGCCTGAATGCGAGCTTTCAGGAAGACGGTTTCGCCACCGCGTTTTCCTGGGGCTATCGCGTGCTGGGGCAGCTGGCGTACGAAAACGTGTTGCCGGGCGTAAAGCTGTCTCCGCAGATCACTTTCTTCCATGACGTGAATGGCCGCTCGCCCCTGCCCAGCGGCGAGTTTTTTGAAGACCGCAAGCAGGCCACGGCGGGCTTGAACGTGCTCATCGAAAACAGCCTCTCCAGCACGCTGCGCTACTCATGGTTCTTCGATGGCGGCCGCCGCAACATGCTGCACGACCGCGACAACTTGCAGTTCAACATCAGCTACGACTTTTGATGCACCGAGGATCCGCCATGCACACAATCCCCAAGCTGTTGACGGTCTGCGCACTGCTGGCCACACACAGCGCCATCGCAAAAGTGCCTGCGGAAAAGGCCGCCCAGCTCGGCACCACGCTCACCCCCGTGGGTGCGGTGGAGGCCGCCAACAAGGAGGGCACCATTCCGGCGTGGAAAGGTGGCGTGCCCAAGCTGCCGCCGATGTTCGACAACTATCAGCGCGGCGCGGGCGAGTACTACCCGGACCCGTTTCCGCAGGACAAGCCCAAGTTCAAGATCGACGCCGGCAACATCAAGCAATATTCGGCGATGCTGCCCGCTGGTGCGGCACGGCGTCTGGTGCTGAACCCAAAGCTTTACTACAACGTCTACCCGACACGCCGCACCGCGACCTTTCCCGATGCGATCTACGCCGCCACCAAGGCCAACGCACTGAGCGCCGAGCTGACCGGCGACGATGGCGTGCAGAACGCCACGCTCGGCTTCCCGTTTCCCATCCCGGCCACGGGCGCGGAGGCCATCGTCAACCATCGTGTGCGCTATCGCGGCGACTCGGCGGTGCAGACCGGCAATACCATCGTCGTCAATCGCAACGGCCAGTACAACGTCAATGGCTATGAGCTGTCGGTGCAGTTCGTCTACGGCAACACCAGCAAGCTGGCCGCAAAGGGCAGTGATCTCATCTTTCAGTTGATCCGCAAGGACATCTCACCGCCCCGCCTCGCCGGCAATGTCACGCTGGTGTGGGACAAGCTCGATGGCGGCCGTGAAGCCTGGCAGTTCTCGCCCGGCACCGGCCGCGTGCGGCAGGCGCCGAACGTGGCCTTCGACAACCCTTCAGCCGGCACTGATGCGCTGCAGAACATCGACCAGCAGGACATGTTCAACGGCTCGCAGAGCCGCTACAGCTGGAAGCTGGTGGGCAAGAAGGAGATGTTCATCGCCTACAACAACTACCGCCTGGTGCGGCCTGAGCTGAAGCTCAAGGACATCATCCAGCCCGGCCACCTCAATCCGGAGCACCTGCGCTACGAACTGCATCGCGTCTGGATCGTCGAGGCCGATCTCAAGCCCGGCTCCGGCAATGTCTACAGGAAACGCCGCTTCTATATCGACGAGGACAGCTGGAACATCGCGGCGGTGGATTGCTACGACTCGCGCAACACGCTTTGGCGCTATCAGGAGGGCTTCGTGATTCCACTCATCGTCGACAAGGCGGTGGTCTCGGCGCCGCAGGTGACGTATGACCTGTTCGCGGGCCGCTACGCCATCAACAACCTGCCCAACGAGCAGGGCTACATCGCCAGGTTCGGGATGAATTTCGCACCCGGCTATTTCACACCGCAGAACCTGAAGAAGATGGGCCGCACCTGAGGTGCGCTATGTCACCGTGCTGACGGCCCTGTGCAACAACAGCAGGCGCAGGTCGAACTCGATCTGGTGGTACTGCGGCAAGAGGTGCTCGCACAGCTGGTAGAACGCCTTGTTGTGCTCTCGTTCGCGCAGGTGCGCCAGCTCGTGCACCACCACCATCTCCAGAAACTCCGGCGCGGTGCTCTTGAACAGGCTCGCGATGCGGATCTCGGCCTTGGCCTTGAGCCGGCTGCCCTGCACACGCGAAATGCTGGTGTGCAGGCCGAGCACGTTCTGCAGCACGTCCATCTTGTTCTGCCAGATGACCTTGTGCAGCGGGCCAGAGCTGCGCAGGTGCGCGCTCTTCAAGATCATCACGTAGTCGAACAGTGCGCCATCGGTCTGTATGAGATGACGCTCCGGATACTTTCTCTCCAGATACTTGCCCAGTCGATTCGTGGTCAGTAAATCCTGCACTTCCATCAGCACCGCCAGCGGGTATGCGCCGATGAAACGCTGGACATGCGGAGCGTAATGCGAGGCGGTCATGCAAGCCCTTGGGATTTGTATGGTGGTATTAGCAGTCTGAAGCTATACCGTCTGTAACGACATTCCCTGCGAACAGGGAAGCTTGCAGGGAATTCCAAGCTTGCCGCTGTCCATTGCAGTTTGATGCGATGAGGCCTACAAAACCCAGAACGATCGCGGTTATTCCCTGCGCAGCATTTTTTCTCCTTAAGTTTCTCGTATCAATTGCCGGTTTTGTCCCGCACGCCACGTGCCTGTTTGGCATCGACCGGCTGACGCGCCCCAAGATCCGCACAGCCTTCGCGGCGCAGCAGCCGGGCCAGTGCCCGGCAGGCGCTCAGGCCCTGTTGATTGGTGCCGGTGTTCGTCGCTACCTCCATTAACAGCGGTTCCAGCTCGGCAGGACTCAAACGGGGACGCTGTTCCCGCAACAACGCGGCGACGCCGCTGACATGGGCGGCGGCCATCGAGCTGCCGGACTGGAAGTCGTAGGTAGCACCCGGCGCGGGGGCGAGTACGTGCTGGCCGGGGGCTGGTACAACGCCAAGGCTCGCCCGTGTGGTTTCGCTGGCGTGCACGGCGATGACGCCGGGCACCGAAGCCGGAAAGATCGACTGACCGCTGCGCGTCCAGGCTTGAGGGACTGCAGCCACCACCAGGATTCCTCGCGCGATGGCCACTTGCACCATGCGACTCAGCAACGGGTCCGCAGGACCTGCAAGACTCAGGTTGAGAATGTCGGCGTTCAAATCGATCGCCGCAGCGAGCGCACGCGCCAGCGTGAAGCTGTTGCAGGTGGCTTCGGCAGCACCGGGGGATAGC
Organism: Nevskiaceae bacterium; assembly: GCA_021731445.1. Classification (GTDB taxonomy): domain Bacteria; phylum Pseudomonadota; class Gammaproteobacteria; order Nevskiales; family Nevskiaceae; genus Stagnimonas. Next base: position 45,071 of record JAKFXK010000035.1, read on the forward strand.
GGCCAGCAGGCTTTCAGCACCAAGAGATCAGCGGCGGGGGCAACACCCACGATGCCCTCGCGATTGTTGGCGCGTGCGCCGATGATCCCGGCCACCGCCGTGCCGTGACGCTCGCGGTGCGGCACGGCACCCGGCTGCAACACGAAATCGTGCTCGGCCTTGATGCGGCCCTTGAGTTCCGGATGCTCGACGTCGACGCCGGTATCGATCACCGCGACCCGCACGCCACGACCCTGCGACCAGCGATGCGCGGCTTCGAGTTGCATCGCCTCGAGACTGGTCTGCAAGTCGCGCTGACTGTCGTCATAGCCGGCCGCGAGCGAGCGGAACTGGTGCAGCGGCTGTGCCGATTCCACGCGCGGATCGGCGCGCAGCTTTTGCAACATCGCCTCGCGCGACTGCAGGGGATTGAGCGCGAACACCACGCAGTGCACGTCGAGCACCCGGATCGGCCAGGCATCCACCGTGCTCAAGGCATAGGTCTTCGCGAGCTCGCTGGCCATGCGCTCGACGCTGCCGGTCAGTTGATACTGGCCGCCCCAGTCCCAGCCGCGCCAGGTCGAGCCGCCGCCGCGCAGGCCCGGTGCGAGTGGATTGCGGAGCGTGACGATCAGCAGGCGCTCCGCGTTCTGCGCCAGCGTCGGTGCGCCAGCGCTGGCGGGCAGCTGTGGGGTCGCACAGCCCGCCAGCCACAGCAGGGCGAACAGGACCAAGGCAGCCTTCACGGCGCAAGCACCGGCTGCGGCGGGACAGCGACGAAACGCACGCCGGGCGTGGCCCGCAGGACCTTCGCCACCTCGTTGATGCTGGCCTGCTGCGCATCGGCAGGGCCGGCGAGAGCCACCAGGAACAGGCCGACCGGCGACGGCCCCTCGATGATCTGACCCTGCACGCGGCTCAGGATCGCCCGTTGCTCGGCGATGCTGAGCGCATCGCCGAATACCACCTGCAAGTGTGGGGGGCGCGGCAACAGCGCACTGCTGCTCAAGGTGCGGTACTCCGCTGCGGGCGCAACGGTCGGGCTCTGCGCAAGCCAGGCCAGCGTCACCATCAGCACTGCGACGACGGCGGTCTGGGCCATGAAGGCATAGGCCCAGGGCGAACGCGGGCGCCGCTGCCGCGCACGTGGCAGCACGCCCGACTGATCCGCCAGCGGCGTGCTGTCGATGCGCTGCATCAGCTTGGCGAACGAGGCCTGTGGGGCATAGTCCACCACCGGCACGGCGGCCAGCCGCTGGGCCAGGCTCTGCTCGAAGGCATGGTCGGCGCGACAGGCCGCGCAGACCTCGAAATGCGCCTGCAGGCGCAGCGTCTCCGCGCGTGGCAAGGTGCCGTTGACCAGCCAGGGCAGCGCCTGCTGCGCCCAATCGTGGTCGGTGCGGTGCTGGGACTCGACGCTCATGACGCATCTCCGGACTGGAACTTCGACGTGGGCAGAGCCAGCTCGGGCAGCAGCTCCTTCAGCTTGCCGCGCGCCTGGTGCATGCGCGACTTGACGGTGTTGACCGGGCAGGACGTGATCTCGGCGATCTCCTCGCAGGAATGGCCGAAGAAATAGGCGAGCTCCAGCGCCATGCGCTGCTCCAGCGGCAGCAGGGCGAGGCCGCTGGCGAGCCAGTCGCGGCTCTCGCGCTGATGGTCCTGCTCGGCACTGTGGGTCATGTCGTCCGAGGCGTCTTCGAGCGATCTCGCCTCGGCGCGCATCTGCACGTTGACGTGCTGCAGCGACTTCAGCGCGCGGCGGTAGGCGATGCCGATGATCCAGGTCGATACCTCGGAGCCGCCTCGGAACTCGCCGGCTTTCTGCCAGACCACGAACAGGGTGTCGTTGACGATTTCCTCGACGAGGTTGTAGCGGCCGGCGACGCGAATGAGGAAGCGCGACAGCCGGCGGTGATAGGCAACGTACAGCTGCTCGAAGGCCTGGCGATCCTGCAGGGCGACGCGGCGCAGCAGTTCCAGGTCGCTGACTGCGGTCTTGGCGCGCGGGCTGTTGATCGGCAGGGTCATGGAGTGCTCGGTGTGCTTTCTCTTGAGTGCCTTCTCAGCGCGATCCGGTTGTATCGAAGCCGAAAGCCGCTGCGAGATTGACCACCACCCGGTCATCGGCGCGGCCGTCGGGCCAGCGGCGGCGGGCGCCGCCATCGGTGCCGTAGTGCGTCACGCCGAGGGCCAGACCACGCCACCGCAGGTTCACGCCCGCGCTGTGAAAGCTGTGGCTGACTTCGGAGACCGCCTGCGCATCCTGGTAGCCGAAACCGCCTGTCGCAGAGAGCCAGCGGGTCAGCGGCCATTCGAGCGCGACCTCGGCCGCGTAACGCGCGCCGGAGAGTGGGGTGTCGTCTCGCCGGTGATCGGTCGAATCGGGCGAATAGGCAAGGCCGACGCGCAGCCGCTGGCGCCAGCCGAGTGAGCCCTGGAACTCGGTGTAGTCGTAGTCCAGCACGCTGCGGTTGTCGGCATAGCTGTAGCGCCCTGCGCTCAAGCCCCAGCTCCAGTCGGCGTTGAGCGGCCGGTCGATGCCCAGCAAGACGTCGATCTCGTAGCCGTCGCCATCGCCGAAATCGGGGGCGAGGCGACTGGTGTCGAGGGTGGAACCCCACACGCCCGCATAGACGCCCTGCGGGATTCTCAGACTCAGGCCCGCCTGCACGGCCGGTTCGCCGCTGGACTGGCTCAAGCCCCGGTGCACGTAGTCGCTGGTCAGCCCCAGGCTCGCGAGCACGCCCACTTCAACGGCTGCGGCCGCCGGACAGCATGCTGCGAGTGCTACGGCCAAGGCTAGGTTGGAGAGCGATCGTTGCGCCATATGGTTCGTTTGCTGAGGCCCATGTTCTTGAACTGCGGTGTTCTCCCGCTACCGCACATCTTCGTCCGGTTTGTGCCGGCTTGACAGGTGAGTGCCCGCCCAAGGTCATCCGGTTGTCTGCCGCCGAAGTTTTTTTGCATGACCGGGGCCGCTACAACCGGATCGGGACGACAGGGCACCCAATGACGACACCCACGGCACCTGGAGATTCCCATGCAACGTTCCACCGGCTTGTTCCGCTACTCCCTCCTCGCACTCGCTGCCTCAACCTTGTTGGTCGCCTGCGGCAACGGCTCGTCTCAAGACTCGCCGTCGGCACCGGGCTCACCCGCGCCTGCGCCGACGGTCGTCCCCGACACCTACGTGCTGACCAGCGCCAACAAGCTGGTCGGGTTCGCCGCGAATGCGCCGACGCAGGTGAACACCGTGAATCTCGCGGTGCCTTTGACCGAAACGCTGCTGGGCGGTGATTTCCGCCCGGCCGATGGCCAGTTCTACATCGTCACCCGGATCAGCATCGGCAATGCGCTCAAGGTCTACACGATCAATCTCTCGACGGGCGCCTTGGGCACTGCGATCCCGCTGCTCAACAACGGTCTCGGCGCAGGGGGTGGGGCGGCCGGCAGCCCGGTGACGCTTGCAGGCAGCAAGGTCGGCATCGACTTCAATCCCGTTGCCAATGCCCTGCGCATCGTCGACATCACGGGTGCGAGCGTGCGCACGCCCTTAAGCGCTGGCAACAACACCTTCGTGGATGCCGCGATCCCGGCCGGCATTACCGAGACCGGCTACACCAATGGCTTCGCCAACGCCTGCAACACCGGCCTCTGGCACATCAACCGCAGCCAACTGCTGCTGGCGGCGGTGCCCAACGGCCTGACCACGAGTCCGGGGGCCGGTGCGCGCTTCATCGGCAACTTCGGTGTCACAGCTGACGATTTCAGCGGCTACGACAACCGCAGCACCGCGACCGGCGACGTGTTCCTCGCCGCACTCCGCGTCAGCGGGGTCTACAACCTCTACACCTTGAACGCCGCGACCGGCGCCGCGACGGCGACTGCGGGCGCAATCCCCATTGCCAGCGGCGAAAATGTGCTCGGTCTAGTGACGACGCTGCCGACGACAGCACCGACCTTAAGCCCTGGCAACACGCTGGCGATCACTGGCGGCGCGAGCCCCGCAGTGCTGACCTTCAACCGGCCGCCTTCCGGCACGCCGGGCCGTCTGTGCAGCAATACGTCGATCACTGGCATCCCGGCTGCGGAGTCGATCATCGGCGCCGACATCCGGCCAGCTGATGGCTTGATTTACGCCGTGACCCGCGATGCCGGCAGTTCTGGACGGCTCTACAACATCGCGGCGGATGGCGCTGCCACGCTCGTCGCCAGCCTTACCGCCGATCCCAACGACACCAGCACCCCCTACAGCAGGCTCGACGGCAGCAGTTTCGCGCTGGACTTCAACCCCATCCCGGATCGCCTGCGGTTGATCTCCAACACCGGCCAGAACCTGCGACTGACGGTGGCCGCCGTCGCTGCCAACATGACCACCATGCCGCCGACGCTGGCCGCGCCTGCGGCAGGGGTCACCACCGACACCACGCTGACCACGGCAGGCGGCACCACCACCCGTACCGGCGTCACTGCGGCGGCCTACACCAACAGCCTGGCGGGTGGTAACGGTGCTTCGCTCAACACCACGCTCTACGCGCTGGACTCGACGCTCAATACGCTGACCCGCCTCGGTGCCGATCCCGGCAACGGCACGGCGGGCGATGCGGGCAACCCCAACAGCGGCGTGATCAACCCGGTGGCGGAGTTGCGCCTCGCCAATCCCGACGGTACGCCTTCGGCCACCGTCGTCGACATCGGCGATGCTACCGGTTTCGAGGTGGTGGGCACCACCGGCCAGGCGCTGCTGGCGACGACCGTGGGCGCGAACACCTCGCTCTTCACCGTCAACGTCGCCGGCCCCAACGCCGGTGCGACCGTGAGCGTCGGCAACTTCGCGGCACCGCTGGTGGCGCTCACCAGCAATAGCCGGCAGACCGCCACCGTATTCGGCGTGACCACGGCCAATAATCTGGTGAGCTTCGCGCCCTCGGCACCGGGCACTGTGACGGCCTTGGGGCCGATCACGGTCGGCGCCGGCGAGACGGTAGTGGGCATTGATTTCCGTCCCTCGATCGCCAGCAAGAACAACGTGCTGACGGCCGTCACCACCGCTGCGGGTGGTGTGGCCAGACACTATGTGGTGAATCCGGCAAATGGCAGCGCGACGCTGCTCAGCGCCTTCGCAGCCAATCCGGCGGACGCCTCGATGCCCTACACCGCAGTGAACGGTGCCAGTTTCGGGATCGACTTCAATCCCGTGCCCGACGCCCTGCGCACCGTCAGCGACAGCCAACAGAACCTGCGCGGCAATCCGGACTCGGGCCTGATCTTCACCGACACCAACCTGAGCCTGGCGGGCGTGCACGGCGCGGCCTACACCAACAGCTTCACCTCGACGCCAGCGACCTCGCTGTTCTACCTGGCGGATGCTGCCGGCACCGGCAACTCGACGCTGCAGACCACGGCGGCACCCAACGACGGCACACTCACGGTGGTGGGTACAGATCTCGGTGCCAATTATTCGCGGGTCGGCGACATCGATTTCGCGGGCGGGCAGAACGGGTTTGCGCTGGCAGCACTGCAACCAGCAGCAGGTGGCGCGTCGAGCCTGTTCCGGATCAACCTTTCAGCCGGCGTGCCTACCGGCACGGTGACCAGCATCGGAACGATCAGCACCGCCGGCAACGAGGCCGTCCGCGGGATTGCCATCCGCCTGCAGTAATCAAGCAATACGGCCGCAGCAGCCAAAAAGCCGTCGAAGATCGGCTGTTACTTGGCTGCTGCTCCGTCCTGCTCAGTATTTGTAACTCTCTAGTCGTGAAGCAGTTGAAGAGGATTGAGAGCACTGGATCGAAGGCGACGACGCAATAACTGGCGGGTCAGCCCGATACACTCGACCCATTAAGAGCAGTTTTCTTGAGCTGCTGGATAACGGCCGCGAACACGCCATGGCAGTGAGCAACCATGACTTCTTGAGGTTCTCGATAGCCTCCTAGAAACCAACGCATTGCGAGATGAGATGCCGCACCCAACAGGGCCGTTGCCAGTAGGTCAGCGTCCAGTTTCGGGCTGCTTGCCGGGGTCATTGCATCCGCCAAGACTAATTTGATCTTGTTGGCAAATTGCAGCACGCCGCGTCGGTAGAGCTTGCTGATATTGGTGGCTGTGCCATAGACCTCGATGATGAGGATGCGGGCGAGTTTGGGGTCGGCTCGCAGCAGACCGAAATAGGCTTCGGTCAAGGCAAGTGCCAAGGTTTCAGGCGCCCTGGACGCGCCGGCAATGGCCGCGTCCAGGGTCTCGTTCAGAACCTCTAACTCGCGGTCGTAGACGGCCTCGAACAAGGCCACCGGGTTGTCGAATGATTCATAGAAATAGCGTTCGGTCAGGCCTGCTTCAGCGCAGATCTGGCGCACGGTGGAACCCTGAAAGCCGTGCTCGCCGAATACGGTTTTGGCGGCATCCATGAATTGTTCGTATCGACGTGCTTGCCGCGCCTGAGGGCTTTCTCCCCGATAGCTGCGCCGCTGATCCAGCTTGCTGATTGTGCTCATGGCTGATGTTGACAGCGCATATTGTTAGATGCAAAGTGACAATACACATTGTCACTAAGTGAGCTTAACGCATGGCTGACATCGCAATTGCAGACGCCAACGCCACGCCCGATTTCGCGGTAGTCATCATCGGCACGGGCTTTTCAGGCCTGGGCATGGCGATTCGGCTCAAGCAGCAGGGCCGCAGCGACTTTGCAGTATTCGAGCGCGAGGCCGGATTGGGTGGTGCCTGGTACGCCAATACCTACCCTGGGTGCGCCTGTGATGTGCCTTCGCACTTGTATTCGTTTTCGTTTGAGCCAAACCCTGCTTGGTCGCGCTTGTTCTCGCCGCAGGCCGAGATCAAGACTTATCTCGAACGCTGCGCCGACAAATACGACGTCCGCAAACACATCCGCTTCAACAGCGAGATCGTCGAAGCCCGCTTTGATGAGCCGAGTGGCTTGTGGCGCGTGGGCACGGCCAACGGCGAAACGGTCACCGCTCGTAGCGTGGTCGCAGGGCTGGGGCCATTGAGCCGCCCTGCGTTTCCGGATATCCCCGGCATTGCTCAGTTCAAGGGCAAGATTTTTCATTCGCAGCAGTGGGATCACGGTTACGACCTGAGCGGAAAGCGGGTCGCCAGCATTGGCACCGGTGCCAGTGCCATTCAGTTCGTACCAGAGATCGCGCCCAAAGTCGCGCAACTGCATTTGTTTCAGCGCACGCCGCCATGGATCGTGCCCAAGCCCGACAAGCCGATCAGTGAAAAAGAACGCGCGCAGTTTCGCCGCCACCCAGGGCTGCAACGTTTCGCCCGCAACTTTATCTACTGGTTTTTGGAGCTGCGGGTGTTTGGTTTTGTACTCAACCCGAAGCTATTGATGTCGATGCAGCGCCAGGGTGAGCGATTGTTGCAAAAGCAGATCCAGGATCCAGCACTGCGCGCCAAGCTCACACCGAGTTACGCGCTGGGCTGCAAGCGGGTGCTGATCTCGAACAACTACTACCCGGCCTTGAACCGCAGCAATGTCACGCTGCACACCATTGGCATCCGTGAGTTCACGGCCAATGGCCTGACCACCAGCGAGGGTCACGAGCTGGCACTCGATGCAGTCATTCTCGGCACCGGCTTTCATGTAACCGATGGGGTGCCCAAGGGCATGATCTTCGGGCGTGGTGGCCGCGATCTGGTGGACGCCTGGGCTGAGGGCACCGAAGCCTACAAGGGCACCACCATCGCGGGCTATCCCAATTTCTACCTGATGACCGGTGCCAATACCGGCGTCGGTCATACCTCACTGGTGTTCATGATCGAGTGCCAGCTCAACTACGTGCTCGATGGCTTGAAGACGCTCGCAGCCAAGAAGCTGAAATTCATGGACGTGCGGCCCCAAGTGCAGCGCGCCTTCAACCAGCGGCTGCAAGCACGCATGAGCGGCACCATCTGGAACACCGGCGGCTGCAAGAGCTGGTACTTCGACAAGAACGGCAAGAACGCCACCCAGTGGCCGGGCTTCAGCTGGCAGTTCCACCGCCAGACCCGTCGTTTTGACGCCGCCCAATACGAGCAGGTACCGCTTTCCAAATAATACTCAGCGAGGAGAAAACGCATGAGCAACTATTACAAAAATAAAATCGCAGTCGTCACCGGGGCGGGCTCTGGCATTGGCCGGTCCATCGCCAGACTCTTGGCCAGCCACGGCGCGCGCGTGCACTGTGTTGACATCAACCTCGCTGCGGCCCGTGCGGTTGCGACAGAAATTGGCAACGCCACAGCGCACCAAGTCAATGTGACGGATGCTGCCGCACTGGTCGCGCTGGCCGATGCGGTCTATAGCGCCGATGGCCGTGTGGACTTGCTGTTCAACAACGCCGGCATTGCCCACGGCGGCAAGATTGCTGATAGCGAAGTGAGCGACTGGAAGAAGTTGCTTGATGTGAATGTGATGGGCGTTGTGCACGGCATCCACGCCTTTTTACCGCGCATGCAGGCCCAGAGCGGCCCAGCGCATATCGTCAATACCGCCTCCGGAGCCGGGCTGTTCGCTACGGCTGGCATGGGGCCGTATTGCGCCTCAAAGCATGCGGTGGTGGGCCTCTCGCAAGTTCTGGCGGCCGAGCTGCACGGCAGTCACATCGCCGTCACCATTCTCTGCCCGGGAATCGTCAACACGCCGATTCTGGAAGCCGCACAGCTGCGTGGCGAGATGATTGGCCGCAAGAAAAAGACCCAGGCCTTCTACGAAAAAAAGGGTGCCTCGCCAGACAAGGTTGCTGCTGATGCGCTGGCAGATATCGAGAAGCGCAAGCTGTTTTGCCTCACGCCCAGAGCAGAGGTTGGCGTGGGCTGGCTGGCACAGCGCATCTCGCCACTGCTGTCGCAGGCGCTGATGCGAAAGGTGATGAGCAAGGTGCTGGAGTCCGGCTGAAGCCAGCCGCGTTACCACGCCGCCGATTTCAGCTTTTTCACCCTGATCACCGAGGTGTCGAAATGATCATTTCTTTTCTGCGCGCATTGCTTTCTGGTTGGATGTCGCCCCGCCGCTTGGCGATGGTTTGGCTTGGTCTCGCCAGCGGCATGTTCCAGAGCGTGAACGCCCAGAACCAGACGGCCGACCCCAAGGCAGATGAAGCGCCTCAGGCCGAACTCGCAACAATCCCTGTGGATGCGCTGCCGCAGCAGACGGAGGCTGAAACGCAAAGCACCGGCGCGCAGCTCGAGACGGTCATTGTGACGGCGCAAAAGCGCAGCGATCCTTTGCAAGATGTGCCGGCATCGGTAACTGCATTCACAGCCAAAGACCTCGAACGGATTTCATTCAACGATGTGAGTGATCTGGTCGCCTATGTGCCGGCGCTGAGCGTAGGCACCAACGTCTCGCCCCTGTCGACCAGCTTCAGATTAAGAAATGTCGGCAAGTTCTCTGCCATCCCCTCGTTCGAGCCGGCAGTGGGCCTGTTCATTGACGGCGCGTTCCGGGCGCGCTCTGGTTTGGGCTTGGGCGACATCGTCGATGTCACGTCCGTGGAGGTTTTGAAAGGGCCGCAGAGCACGCTGTATGGAAAGAATGTCAGCGCCGGTGTCATCAGCATCGCTACCGAAGGCCCCACCGAGAGCTTCGAGGCGATGACCGAGGCCAGTGTGGGTAACTACAACCTGCGGCAGTTCAAGGGCTATGTCAGCGGCCCATTGCTTGGCGGGCTCAAGGGTCGGCTGAGCGGCATCTACACCAAGTCAGGGCCGTTCATGAAAAACCTGGTCGGCGTCGATCATGATGATCGTGGCTCAAAGGCCGTGCGAGGACAGCTCGCCTACGACTTCAGCAATGGCTTGAGCAGCCGGTTGATTGTTGGCTATGTCGACAAGGATCTGCACCCCAAGCAGGGAGATACCTTTGCCAGCGATGCGAATATCGAGATCATCCGTAACGCAGGCGGGCAGGTCACCAACAATAATCCTCGTGATGGCATCGTCGAATACGACGATTTCAACCGCTTCACGCTCACTGCCACCGATGTGATTTTCAATAACACCTACAAGGCAGAAAACTGGTCGCTGACATCGATTTCCAGTTACGACGAATATGATGCGCTCAGTGCCCTGCGCGATGCCGAGCAAATGAGCCTGAGCACCGCGATCTATGACGACACTCAAATCGGCAGCAACATTTCACAAGAGTTGCGGTTGGATACGCGAGTGACTGACCGGGTCAAGTTCCTGGGCGGCCTCTTTCTGCTCAAGAGCCATTTCCGCCAAGGAGATCCCAATCGTCCGGAGTTCGTGCTTGAAGACCAGGTGGAAGAGCTGGGCAACTCCATTGCCAGCTACATTGCTGCGCATCCTGAAGGCCAGGCAGATGGTGCGCCGGGTTTGCCAGTAACGCCGACGATACCCATTGTTCCCGGCATGCCGCTGCCATTGATTGGCGTTGAGGGTGATCAGGGTAATTTTCTGGCAATCCTCAACACCAGGGCCTACGGCATTTTCAGCAAGATCGATATCGAGCTGACCGATGCTTTGGACGTGTCGCTGGGCGTGCGCTATTCGGCAGAGCGCAAGGCCGGTTCGCTGGTGCAGTCCTACACGTTGTCGCCGCTGGGCTGTGTGCCACCCGTCAACGCCAACTTCATTTGTGCAGTGACCCCGCAGGGTAATGATTTCGCCAAGACCCGAACCTTCAGTGGGCTGACCGGCGCTTTTCAGGCCAGCTATCACTTCACCAAAAATTTCATGGTTTACGGCACTCTGTCCAACGGCTTTAAGTCCGGTGGTTACAGCTTGCAAAATGGCACGGCACCCGCTGATTTCCGTCCCTATGGAAGCGAGCGCATCATCAATGTCGATGCCGGCTTCAAGTCGGAGTTCTTCAAGAAACGTGTGCGCATCAATGCAGCCGTCTTTCGCACCCGTTACAAGGACTATCAGGAAGCCAGCTATCGCGGCCTGTTCTTTGTAGTCAACTCCGCCGAATCGGTTTCAGTGACGGGCATGGAGCTTGATACGGAGTTCTTGCTAGCCAAAAGTCTCACCGCCAGCCTGGGGCTGCAATACGTGGACTCGAAGTACGACACTTACACCAGCGGCCAGTGCTTTTATGGACGCACGCCTGACAACGACCGTGGGCAGTGCGATCTCAGCGGCCAAAAGTTGCCCACAGCAGCCACAGTCAAGGGACTAGCCTCATTGGAATGGGAGCGTCGGCTCGGCCAGGGCAAGTTCTATTCGCGCGGTGACTACAGCCATACCGGCAAGGCGAACTCAAGCTCTGAACTGGATCCGCGCTTCAATCAACCGGCGCTGGGGCTGATCAATGTCAAGCTAGGCTGGAGAACCTCTCAGGCAGATGTCTCAGTGGGCGCTAAGAACCTCACCGACCAAAAATATGTGGACCAATCTGCCAATGCCAACGTATTGACGCCGATTGATACAGCTGTCGGCTCGCCAGTCGGCTCGTATCAAAATTACGTCGGCACACCGCGCGAAATCGAGCTGAGCTTGAAGCTGACTTTCTGACGCATTTTGCGAGCGCGGCCGCAGCAATTTGCTCACCACGATGCCGCGTCCGCCTATCGCAGCGCCTTGGCCGCGAAGAATGTCGAACGACCAGGGAGCTTGCAGATGCAGATCGGCAATGCGCTCTACAACGAGAAAAAATATCTCGAGGCACGCAGCGAGTTCCAGAGTGCAGTGCAGTACGCCGAGATCGTGAAAGAGGGCGCGATCTGGGTCAACTTCATGGACAAGGAAATCGCGCGCCGAAAAGCGCTCGAGCAGCCGGCGAGCTGAGTCGAATCTCGTCACCCCCAGACCATTGCAAGGCCATTGAGCGTCCCGATGAAATCCAAAAACCAGAAACCCATCCGCGGCGCGTGGCTGCTGCTGCTGATTCTCACCCTGCTAAACATCCTCAACTTTGCAGACCGCTACGTGATCGTGGCGTTCTCAACCACCATCGTGCGCGAGTTGGGGCTGAGCAACTTCCAGTTCGGGCTGATGACGGGCTTGATCTTCCTCGCGGTCTACATGGTTGCAGGCATCGCCGCCGGCACCCTGGCGGATCGCATGCACAGGCCTCGCCTGATTGCGATGGGTGTCGCCGTCTGGAGCTTGTTGACCGCCGTCACCGGCATGACCCAGAGCTTTGTGCAGATGGCCTTGGCGCGGGTCTTCATCGGCGTGGGCGAAGCCTCACTGACACCTGCCGCCACCAGCCTGATCGCCGATGCCTATCCGCCATCTCGCCGCGCCCTGCCGTACGGCATTTTCTACTGGGGTATTCCGGTCGGGGTCGGTGGCGCCTATATCTACGCGGCGGCGCTCGGGCCGGTACTCGGCTGGCGCGCCTGTTTCTATGTGCTGGGTGCGGTCGGCGTCGCACTGGCACTACTGCTGCTGTTGATGAAGGACATCCCCCGCGCGCGCTATGACGAGCCCATCGATCAGCAGGTGCAGGACGGTGTGCCCAACAGCATCTCCAAAAGCCTCGGAGCCATCTGGCTTCTCGCCAGATCGAACCCAGCGTTTGCGCTGACGCTAATCGGCGCCTGTGCCACCACTTTCGTGCAAGGCGCTTCGGTGCTCGACCTTATGTGGTGGGTGAAAGAGCGCGGCTACGCGGAGGCACAGGCTCAGCAGTACACCGGGCTCATGTTTCTCGTGGGCGGTCTCTTGGGCGGTGTTCTCGGTGGTGTCGGTGGAGATATCGCGCGACGGATGAGCCCTGCCGGCGATCTCAAGTTTCTCGCCTGGGCCATGGTCGTCGCCATCCCGATGAGCATCGTGTATCGCTACGTCGCTCCAGCAACGCCGCTGTTTTACCTGCTCGGCTTCAGCGGCAGCGTTTTGTTCATGTTCTATTTTGGGCCCATTTCGTCCGCCTTCCAGGAGCAGATCCCCACTCATCTTCGGGGCACGGCAACGGGCGTCATCGTCGTGGTCACCACGCTGACCAGTGCGATCGGTTCGGCCGTGGTGGGACTGCTCGCCGACCTGATGCCGGGCTGGGGCAGCGAAACGCCGATCACCTCCGCCATTCGCATCTGCCAATGCGTGGGATTGATTGCTATCCCCTGCTATTTGCTGGCCGCAAAGATAATCACGAAACAATCGCTTACTCGTGCCGGTGTTGGCCGTTGAACGCGCCCCAAATTGGGAACGCGGCTTGCTTCGATCGACGCCCTCCAATGAATAGGAAGCCGCATGAGTGACGACCTGTTGGACGAGCCCGGTGCGGTGCGAGAAGAAAACGCATTCGATCCAGAGTTGATCCTGCCGTTTCTGCGCTCACAGATTGCCGACCTCCCGTTCGGCCCCGTGGAGCTCAGGCAGTTTGCAGGGGGTTCTTCGAATATCACCTATCTGCTTAAGGTGGGTGGCCGCGAGATGATCCTGCGTCGTCCACCTCCGGGCACTAAGGCGGAATCCGCGCACGACATGGACCGGGAATTCCGCATCATGCGGCGGCTCAGGCCACATTTTCCCTGTCCCATACCGCTAGCCCATTGCGACGACGAATCCATCATTGGGAGCTCCTTCTACGTGATGGAAAAGCTGACCGGGGTGATCATGCGCCGCGATCCGCCTACGGGCTTGAGCTATACGCCTACCGAGGCGAGACAGCTCTGCCGCAATCTGTTCGATACCCAGATCAAGCTGCACCTGCTCGACTACCAGGCGGCAGGTCTCAGCGATCTTGGAAAGCCGCAAGGCTATGTATCCCGCCAGATCAAAGGCTGGTGCGAGCGCTTCGAGAAGACCTGGACCGATGACGCGCCGCGCTGCGAAGATCTGATGGCCTGGCTCAAGGCCAACGAGCCTCAGGATTGCCCGCGCTCGGCACTGATCCACAACGATTTCCGCTTCGATAACGTCGTGCTTTCCGCGAAGGACAACATGAGCGTGATCGGCGTGATCGGCGTGCTCGACTGGGAGATGGCCACGCTCGGCGACCCCTTGATGGATCTGGGCTCCTCGCTGGCCTACTGGGTGCAGGCAGACGACGAACCCCGGATGCAGACGCTGAGAATGCAGCCCAGCCAGTTGGCTGGAATGATGAGCCGCAAAGAGATCCTGGACTATTACGCCGAAAAAGCCGGCATCGCGATCCCCAATCCTGATTTCTACTATGTGTTCGGTCTGTTTCGTTTGGGCGTCATCGCCCAGCAGATCTACTACCGCTGGAAGCTAGGGCAAACGAACAATCCGCGGGTGCAGGCTTTCGGCATGTTCGTCACTGTCCTCTCCGAGGTGGCGAGCAAAGTGATTGACAAAGCCGCTAATTCGCATATCTGACGCGAACTGTTCTGGTACCTCTCACCGTCTGCTTTTGGCACCTCTGAGACGATCACTCGACAGTCTCAAATGACCGCTTGGTGATTGGACGAGGGACGGGACTACCACGTATCGGGGTGGATGGCTTGTCCCCGTTATGTCCGGGGGATCTTCGAGAAGATCGGCATCGAATCCGTCAAACGCTACAAGCCTCCCGCGACATCTATAAAGCTACCCGTCACGAACGACGCATGCATTGAAGCAAGCCACAAAACGGCCTCGGCAACCTCGCTTGGCTGCCCACCTCTTTGCAGCGGGATATTCGACTTGAGCCTTTCCAGCCGGTTTGACTCACCGCCGGAAGCATGCATTTCAGTATGGATGAAGCCAGGGCGAACCCCATTCACTCGAATGCCTTCAGAAGCCAGCTCTGCAGCCAGTCCGCGCGTCAGCGTGTCGATTGCGCCTTTGGATGCCGCGTAGTCGACATATTCATTCGGCGCACCGCTGACCGCGGCTCTCGATGAGATATTTACGATAGATCCACCGATGCCGCCGCCTTTCAATGACATCCGTTTCGATGCTTCCTTGCAGCAGAGGAAAGTGCTCAAAACGTTCGTCTTCAGCATCTCCATAAATCGAGATTCGGAGATATCGGCAAACTTGCTTTGAGGCCTCAAGATCGCTGCGTTATTCACAAGAACCGACAATCGCCCAAGCTGAGCATCCAAAGCCTCAAACAGCCGCTCGACATCTTCAGAAGCCGAAACGTCGGCCTGCACGACGATGCACCTGCCACCTGCCTTCGATATTTCTTGCCTCACGCTTTCGGCAGCTGCCACATTCGAAAGGTAATTTATGCAGACTGCAAATCCCTGTCTTGCAAACAGTTTTGCCGTCTCTGCACCGATGCCTCTGCTCGCCCCTGTAATCAGGGCCACGTTGTTCGACGGCATCAGCGTGTGCACTCCTCAGTAAAAGTGAAGAAACCCCAACTGCCCGAGATGGGCGGTCAGGCACACCACGGCAAGTGACCGCCATGACCTGTCTCTGGGCGAGCTCAAACCGCATGCAATGACCCTTGCTCCAATAGATGCAAATAGTGGAACTCAGGCGCTTCAACGCCTGCGAGGCGACGAATTTCCACCAACTTGGGCGACTCAAAAAATGCCTTGGCATTGGCGATTGAATCCCACCGCGAGAAATGGACGATGCTGTTGGGATCGCTTTCGTCGCTCAGCACGTAATAGCTTTGTTCCCCCGCCTTCCTTCGGATGGAAGCGGCATTGTCGAAGACCTTCTTCCAGGCTGGATAGTCCTTCACTGCATGGATGATGAGAACGTGGCTCATGGTGATTTCAATCATTTGGTCGCGGACTAGAAACAGTGTTCGGGTGCAGGGAAGGTCTGCGCCTTAACTGCCGTGACATAGGCTTTGACGGCGTTCTGAATGCTGAATTGGCCTGCCATGAAGTTCTTCACGAACCGAGGCTTGTTGCCTGGGAACACGTCGAGCAGATCGTGCAGAACCAAGACCTGGCCGGAGCAACCCGGCCCTGCGCCGATTCCGATGGTGGGTATGCGCAGCGCTTCGGTCACCTGCTGGCCCAGGGCGGCTGGAACCGCTTCAAGCAGTAGCATGGCGGCCCCGGCGGCTTCCAGCGCAAGGGCATCGGCCTTTAGTGCGGTCGCGCTTTCAATGGTCTTGCCTTGAATCTTGTATCCACCCAACTGATGGATGGATTGCGGCATCAACCCGAGATGCCCGCACACCAAGATGCCGCGCTGGGTCAAGAACCGAATCGTATCCGCCATCCATGCACCGCCTTCCAGCTTTACCATGTGAGCGCCGGCCTGCATCAGCTGAGTGGCTTGCCGGTAGGTTTCCTGTGGTGAGGCAAACGCCCCCACTGGCAGATCGGCCATTAGCAGCGCGCTGCGGTTTCCGCGGGCCACGCTTGCCGTGTGATAAGCGATGTCAGCAAGTGTCACCGGCAGGGTGCTGCTGTGCCCTTGGCAGACCATGCCCAGCGAATCTCCGATCAGCAGCACTTCGACTCCGCACTCGTTGAGTAGTGCGGCAAAGCTGGCGTCGTAGCAGGTGAGCACCGCAATCTTTTCGCCTTTCGCGTGCTGCGCATTCAGGCGGCTGATGGTGACGGGCTTTTGCGCCTGCGAGACGCCCGCATCTTGCAGGTAACCAACGGCTGGTCTGATGCCCTGCGTCATGAGCCTGCCTCTGTGCAAGCGGCCAAGGCATCGTCGAGCCGGTCATTTCCCCAGAACATTTCACCCTTCACGAAGAAGGTGGGGGCACCAAAAACACCTTTGGCTCTGGCCAGATCGATCTGTGCGCGAAAGTGCTGTCTGTTCGCATCGGACTGTGCTTCGGCGATCAGTTGCAGCGCGGGCAGGCGGAACTCCTCAAGCACGCTGGCGACTTGTTCTACGGTGTCGATCTCGCGGTCTTCAGCAAAGTTCAACCGCATGATGCGTTGGCAGTAAGCACCGATCCACGGCTGTTCCGAGCCCAGCAAAGCAACCCGAAGGGGTAGGGTCGAGCGGCGCGGAAAGATGCCGGGTTGCCGCCAAGGCAGCCCATATTTTTGGCATTGACGCTGCATGTCTTTCCAGACGTATTCGCCCTTGAGCTTCTGCAAGACAAAGGGCGACGTGTTCCAGCCCAGGCTTTCGAAAATCGGCCCCAGCAGAAAAGGCTGCCAGATCACCTTCACGCCGCACTGTGCCGCTGCGGCCTCGATGCGCATGACGCTGAGGTAGCTGTAGTTGCTGGCGAACTCGAACCAGAACTCGATGCAGGGCTGGACTGTCTGGTGCGTTGTCATGGGTAGGGTGCACCGTCTTTATGGGTGAATCGCCACTGACCCTGTAGAAGAACGGCTTGTAGATCGTCGTCGGGGTAGCTCGCTGCATCCCCCGGCGTGCGATCACCCATTTCGAGGTAGAGAACGTCATGCGGCGTCTCGTTGATCAAGCGGTGACCATTGCCGCTGCCGGCCTTGAAGCCTGCACACATCCCCGGTGAGAGTGTCTTGTAGCCCTCATCGGTATGCAGCGTGGGATGGCCTTCGAGGATGTAGATGAACTCGTCCTGCAGGCTGTGCGCGTGCCGGAGTGCCGACATGGCATGTGGCGCAAGACGGGTGAGGTTGACGCCGAAATGGGTGAGGCCGAACAAATCACCTAAGGGCCTCTTCTCGCGGCCCGCCATGCGGCTGGCAAACGGCTCTGGATAGTTCGATGGCTTGGTGCGGGCCGGGACCGTCTCGGCAGCGATGGCTATAGGCATGGTGATCATGGGTCTGAGCAGTAGGTTTTGGTGGGTTGGTAGCTCAATGTGACTCGCGGCTGATGTCCTCAGCCGTTCCGGTGCCCAATGCAGCCATGCAGCGGGCTGCTGCCATGCGCGCCCGGGCATCGTGGCGCGAAAGAATCCGAAGAGGCCAATCGCGCCCAGCGCCCTCCATGCCGCATTTGCATGGCGTGCGCGTCGAGCGGCGCCGTATTCCTGTTACCGGCAATACCGCGATAGTCATAGCTGACCACCCTGAGCCCCTGCGATGCCATGAATCGCGCATAGGCCGCTTAGTGCTTGCGCGGCACTGCCGTCGCTGCACGGATGAGGACGACAGCCCTCGGCATGGATGGAGGCTCCAACAGCGTAGCCGTAGCTGCCAAAAGGTAGCCACAGTTCACGGTCGGAGGCGGTGCGTGAAGAACGCGAGGATTTCGTCACGCGCCGCAATCGTTGGCTGGCCCGCTTCATCAATCAGATGTGCGGTCACCACGCTGTGGGGGCTCGCCACCACGTGCTCGAAGAATGGTGCAAGCCCTTCTTTATTTGCGGCACTATCCGGCAGTACGCGTCCGATGAATCGTTCCCCGAGCGCCTGCGAATAGGCTGCAAAACGTTCTGCCTTGCAGAAGCGATCACCTGCAAATCGATAGGCCAATACCGTCAGGTCTTCGTGCTCCAGCCGCTGGCGCACCAGGGCGATTTCCTCGGGCGCAATTTCAAGGCCAGCCGGGTCGTTCAAGGGCAGGGTGGGTTGCGACAGCACGGGCGCAATCATTGCGGGCTCCAGCATCATGGTCAGTGCAAAGTTGCCGGTAAAGCACATGCCGATAGCGCCCACGCCCGGCCCACCGCACTCAGCGTGGGCGAGCCGCGCCAACGCGCGTAGCCATTGAGTGACGGGGCTGGACTGATTAGCGCTGAGGGCGCGGAACTCCGCACTCACGCAGGCGCGCTGGAATACAGCCTTGCCCTCATCGGCACTCGGCACTGCACCATCGCGCCCGAACAGTGACGGCATATAGACGGTGAAGCCTGCATCACGCACCCAGCGGGCAAAGCGCGCCACATGAGGGCTGATGCCAGGCATCTCGGTCATCACGATCACTGCCGGGCCGCTGCCGGTGACGTGCACGACTTTGCTGCTGTCGTTGAGCGTGATGTGACGAGCGGTGAAGTCGCTGAGGCTGTCTGCCTCATTCATGCTTTGTTTTGACATAGCTGGGCTCTGCGGACGTGCGTTCAAAGGAAAGGGACGAATTGCGTGGGCACTGCGCTTTCAGTGGGCATGGACCACAGCCCATAGATAATCAGGCTTAGGGTGATGCCACTGAGGCAGATCAGTGATCCCCACATCAGGCACTGCGCGAACAGGCCCCATGAACCCCAAACGTTTTGTGTGGCTGCAAATGCCATCAGGAAAGCAGCTCCGCCATTGCTGACGATGCCCATCCACACCACGGTGCCGGGATACAGGCCGCGCAGCGAATCCCGCAGACCAAAGCAGTAGCCCACGATCAGCGCCAGGCAGGCCATACCCAGCAGCCGCAGAAAGAGTGAGGGTGCCGGCACGACGAAGCCGAGTTGCTGAAGACTGCTGACTGGCAGCAGCAGTAGAGGGACGCAGGCCCCCACGAACGTGAAGGTGATTTTGAAAACAAGCACTTTGCTCAAAGCGTTCATGGGTTTTCCTCAGGCGCAGACAACGTGGTGTTGCAGATGCCGGTAACCGGACATACGAGCCAAATCGGGTAGGTGAATTACCTTGCCGTTCGCACCCCACGCGCCGTCCTGCACTTCGAACAACCGGGCCTGGTATGTCCCCGCGGAAATTCTGATGAGCATGTTCGGCACGAGCGATCTCCTGTTTGGGAGTTGCATTAAATCGATTTCAGAGGAACAATCGAATTGTCTATTAAGACTTGTTTCAAGCTATTTCAGACAATGCACGATTTCACGATTCTCATCGCATCAGGTGGATTCGCATCCGCTGTTGCGACCACACTGGATCTGCTCGCCACAGCAGCCTTCATGGCGCCGCGCGTGGGTGTCTCGAAGCCAACGTGGCGCGTGTTGTCACTGAGCACTGGGCCAACGGTGCTGAGTGGTGGATTCAGCCTCGACGCCAAGCCGTTGACTCCCCGCACGAAGCCGGATAGCTCCATCTGGGTCGTGCCGGGTCTGGCGACCCAGAGCACGACGAGCACGGACGCGCGTCTGTTGCAGCCCGATGCGCTACTTGCCATCAGGGCGCTGAAGGCGCAGGCCGCGGCGGGTGGTACTGTGGCGGCGTCCTGCTCTGCGGTCTTCCTGCTTCAAGCAGCGGGCTTGCTGCAAAGCAGGAAAGCCACGACCACGTGGTGGCTGGCGCCGCATTTGCAGAGCAGGGAGCCACGGTGCGAAGTCGATGCGAATCGGCTGGTCGTCTGCGACCGGAAAATATGGACCGCAGGTGCGGCTTTTGCGCAGACCGATTTGATGCTGCAGTTGCTGCGAGTTCGGTGCGGTGCGGAACTTGCCGATGCGGTATCGCGGGTCCTGCTGATTGACGGGCGTGAAGCGCAAGCTCCATACATCGTCCCCACCATGCTTGCGAACGGCAATGCACTGATCGCCAACTTGTCGCAGCACATCGAGGCCGCCTTGCCGCATACGCCCAGCGTCGGGGAGATGGCTGCCGGGCTGTGCATCTCGGAGCGCACCCTGACACGGCGGGTTCGCGCAGCTACCGGAAAAAGCACTTCGGCATTGATCCAGTTTGTGCGACTCAAGCGGGCGCGCCTGTTGTTGGAAACCAGCCGCATGTCAGTGGAGCAGGTTGCCGAGCAAGTGGGTTACCGGGATTCCACTGCATTGCGTCGCCTGATGCGCAAGATGCTGGCTGCGACGCCACGACAGTTTCGGCCAGTCAACAGTTGAGACCACGGTCCACGGTGACCCACTTCATCATTTACGCAATGGAGCCCTATGTTCGAACAGTCTTCTGATGCTGTGCTCTCGACGGTCGTAGCGCTGGGCACTTTTTCTTTCGCCACTTCCATTACGCCAGGGCCCAACAACTTTATGTTGCTGTCTAGCGGTGCACGCAGCGGCTTTCGGGCAACGGTGCCGCACATGCTTGGCGTGTCCAGCGGCATGGCCGGCTTGATGACGCTGTCCTATTTCGGCGTGGGCACGCTTGCGGCGGATCAGCCCGGACTAAATAGGGTCATGACCTGGCTTTGCGCACTCTATATGGCCTGGCTGGCCATCAAGCTGCTGCGCGATCGAACACCGCAGCGGCAGGCTTCGGGTGCGTCTGCGGCTCGTCCGATGACGCTGGTTCAGGCCGCGACTTTTCAGCTCATGAATCCCAAAGGATGGGCCATGGCGCTGACGGCCGCCGCAACTGCCTTGGCCCCCAATCTGGGGTGGGCATTGGGCATCACACTGCTGCTCGGCGTATTCACCATCGTGAACCTTCCCTGCCTCGCAGTGTGGACTTTGTGGGGTGCGTTGATCCGGCGCTTCCTTGAAAAGCCCCACATGAAGCTGGCTTTCGACGTGGTGATGGCGATTTTGTTGCTGACGACTGCGGCGGCCATGGTCTGGGGTATCGGACCCGTCTGAGGTCTTCCCTACTCACGAGGGCGCATTCCATGTTTTCCCACATCTTCGTCGGCATCAGCGATTTTCAGACGGCACTCCAGTTCTATGTCCCGGTGATGGAAGCCTTGGGCGTCAAACAGCGGTTTTGTGAAGTTGCGCGCCCCTGGGCCGGCTGGCAATCCTTTCCGGGGCCTAGGCCGTTATTCGTGATTGCAAGGCCTTTCAACGAACAGGTTCCGGCGCCTGGCAATGGCAACACTGTGGCCTTTCTCGCAGGTAGCCGCAGCAAGGTTCACGAGGTGTACGAAGCGGCCCTGTCCCATGGTGGAAGCTGCGAAGGCAAGCCAGGCCCCAGACCCGGATATCACGCGCACTACTATGGCGCTTACTTCAGGGATCCCGACGGCAACAAGCTCTGTGTCGCCTGCCATGAACCGGAGTAAATCGTGGGTAAAGAAGGCCTTCTCACTCTTTCCAGGCCCCGCGCTTTTGAGGGAAGAGCGCAGCCGAGCTGTTCGAGTTCAACCCCGATGGCTTGGTGTTTCGAGCGCGAGCGCACTACGAACTCTAAGTGCCGCTCGAAAAGATCCTCATCAAGTCTTTTGAGCCAGCACGCGAATCTGCTCTGCGGAACCGATATGAATGCCTTCCGGGGTCCAGGCATCGAGTCGTTCCACATTCCAGCCGTCCTGCCCCGTGTAGTCCGTACGCGCTCGCAGAAGAACCCAGGGTGACTTTGCCTGCACGAGATTCGCGACTGGATGCACAGCGAAGCTCACTGTCGGCAGGGCGATAGGTGATCGGAGCAGCGCCGAATACGACGGCGCGAGAGCGTCGAACAGCACGATCAGTCGGAGAACATCGGGTGGTCGCTCATCGCCCACAAGACGCACCCAGGCAAGAAGTTCTGGATGGTGTCCACCTGCATAAGGTCTTGCCGTCCCGACCGGACGAATCTCCAGATGGCGCGTGAATGGAACAAAGGCAGGTGGTACGCCGAAGATCGAGCACTCTGTCCATGGCGGTGCCGAAGGCATTGGCAGCAAAACCGCGCGAGCCTCCAGCTTGCCAGGCTCCGAGAACACAGCAGCTGCAGCGACAGCAATCGAATCCTTGGCCACGATGGTTGCCGATAGCCATGAGATCGCCTTGCCGGAGCTCTCGACGACGGCCTCGATCGTGAACGGATCTCGCAATGGTCTGCGGAATTGCGCCGTGATGGAGCGAAGCACGCGGCCATGAGCTGGCTGGAGCATTGCACCTGCCATCAGGGCGAGACTCAGCCCACCGTGAACCCCGCCGAATCCCCAGAATGAGGGATCGAGGGTGATCGGCGTTGACCCGTATGTGTTGTTAAGAAGGCTGGATAAATCCAGACCGGTGGTTTGCGTCGGTGTCATCAGGCTGCTCCTATTCGAATGGATTTCAGCGCATCGGCGCCAGACCTCAGTGACCTGCTGGGTAGTCGATAGCCGTCGCTTCAGTGCGAGCAAATCGCAGTAGCCAATCAAGGCCGATCGCCACTACATCTGGCGCAAGCTGGGGCAGCGAACCACGTGCGACCGGGGCCAGAAGCTGCATGGTTTGAGTGGTCATGGCAGCCAGCGCTGCCTGGCTATCCTGCCACTCGGAGTCCTCTGGCTGGCTTGCAGAGAGCACAGCAATCGGCAGCTCGCTGTCTGGCACTGCCCCGGCTGGCAGCGGGGCGCCATCGACCAAGGCCAGCCCAGCCAGCTCCCGCAGATAGCGTTGCGCAAAAGCCACTGCATTCGCGCTGCTTCTGCCTTGCGAAACGTGCAGGTAGGGCGATGTCTCGCCTGAGGCAGCAAGCGCAGCGTGCAGGGCTTGTGCATCTTGCTCTGGGGTCAGCGGTGCGCCTTGATTCCAGATGCAGGTGCGGCTGCGTTCCTTGAGCAGCGGCACCACGCGGGTCCACAGGGACAATGGTTCGCCGCTGACATCGAAGATCACCGTAGGCTGCAGGGCGCCGAAGCAGTGCAGATTCGGGCGCAAGGCGCCGCTACCAAAGCTGCGTTGCGGTTCGAGCCGGGTGAGGGTGATTCCCTCTGCAGCATTCACAGAAGGGAGCGTGGAAAAGGCCAGCGAGGCGGCGAGGGCCGCATGGCGCAGAAAGGATGCGGTAGACATGGCAGTAACTCCATCGGGCCCGGCAGATGCCGGTGGCTGCAAGATGTGCTACATACCAAGTGGTATCAAACACCTCCGAGGTAGTTGCCGCAAACCCTTCACGCGGCAAACTGCCTCCACTCAACGTCGCTGCGAGATGTCCATGCCCAGCACTTTCGTTACCCTGCCTGCGCACCGCAAAGTGACTAGCGTCGCCGTTGCCGATCGCCCCGCCTTTTCGCAGCTGCTGACGCGCTGGCGTCAGAAGCGCAAGCTCTCCCAACTACAGCTGGCACTCGCCTGCGAGATTTCGCAGAAGCACATCGCGTATCTGGAGTTGGGCCGGACTCGACCCAGTCGTGCAATGGTGCTCACACTGGGAGCAGTACTCCATTTGCCACTGCACGAACGCAACGGCCTGCTTGGAGCGGCAGGGTTTGCGGCGATATACCCAACCCGCGCGCTTGACGACCCCTCGATGAAGGCAGTGGACGAGGCGGTGTCATTGATGCTGCATCACCATGAGCCGAACCCCGCACTGATCTGCGACCGGGACTGGAACATCCTGCGCCGCAACAATGCGATGAAACGCCTGATGCGACGGCTGATCCGTGGCCGTGAAGCCGAGGTGCGCACCTTGGGTCGCGACAAGGCCATGAATGTTTACCACTCGATGTTTCACCCAGCGGGCCTGCGCCCCTGCATTGCCAACTGGCAGGAGGCCGCTGCCCCGATCATCGCGCGTCTGCGCCGTGAGGAGGCAATTACAGGCCGCGAATCGCTGGGACGCCTAGTGCGGGAACTGCTTAATTACCCCGGTGTCAGCAGCATGATGCGAGAACCCGATCCCGGGGTGACGGTGCCGCCCGTGGTGGTGTTGGAATACGCCACTCTTGATCGCACTTTCAAAGTGCGCTTGTTCACGCTCTGTTCCACTTTCGGCACGCCACAGGATGTCACGACCGATGAGTTGCGTATCGAACACTCTTTTCCCGCCGACGACGAAAGTGCCGAGGTTTTGCGGCAGCTTGCCGAAGAAAGCCCCTAGCGTTGTGCAACCGCTTCTAGACAGGTCGATGAATGGTGGGCCCTGCCGGACTTGAACCGGCAACCAAAGAATTATGAGTTCTCTGCTCTAACCAATTGAGCTAAAGGCCCTTTAACAAAAGGAGCGCGATTTTACGGTGTCCGCCGCGCTTCGCGCCGTGCAATGCCGGGGCCAAAGCCGTGGATACGCTTGAAGGCGCGGCGGAAGGCGGCTTCGGTTTCGAACCCCAGTTCGCCTGCCACCTGGCCGACCGAACACCGTCCCTCGCGCAGGCGCGCAAGACCGGCGGTCATGCGCCAGCGCAGCAGGTAGCGCATCGGCGGTTCGCCTAAAAATTCGTTGAAGCGCTGCGCAAAAGTGGCGCGGCTGAGCAAGGCCTTGTCGGCGAGCGCCTGCACGGTCCAGTCGATACCGGGCTGCTGGTGGATGGCGGCGAGCGCGGCTGAAAGACGCGGGTCGATTAATGCGGCGAGCAGCCCATTGCTCGGCGGCGAGTGCCGCAGATGGTCGCGCAGGGCGATCACGAACAGGGCATCGCTGAGCTTGTCGAGCACTGCGCGGCTGCCGAATTGCTGCGCCTCGGCCTCGCCACGCAGCAGTGCGGCGAGTGCGGCAAGGCGCCCCTGGTCGGCATCGGCGCGCACCGTGATGGCCGTGGGCAGCGCGCGCAGCAGAGCCACTGCGGCAGGGCCATCAAAATGGAATTCGCCGCAGATCATCACCACGCGGGCATCAGGTCGCTCGTCTTCCGGCGTCGGCGCGCTGCACAGGTGATGTGCGGCACCACCGGGAAACACCACTAGATCTCCCGGCAACATCCGCAAAGGTGCGGCAAGACTGGCGCTACGGATGTGGCAGATGCCCTGTTCGACGACATGGAACCAGGCAAAGGGGGCATCGGGCGCGGGCTCATCCCAGTGGCCGCAGGCCTCGAAACGGTCGGTGACGCGCGCGCGCAATTGATAGGCGTTGAGCAGGCTTTGCAGCACCGCTTCGGCGGGATGTTTGGCGAACAGGTCGAGCGTTTCGGACATGAAATCTGGACGGCAGCGACGGGTGCGCGGGCAGGGACGAACCTAGCATGGCGGCATCGAATAAGGACGTTCCGCTCATGTCGCTCATCACCCTGCTCACTTCCCTGCAACGCCATCTGGACGCCACCCGCGCTATGGACTGGCTTGGCCCGCTGCTGTTGCGCCTCTACCTCGCGCCGATCTTCTGGATGGCGGGCTGGAACAAGCTGATGGCGTTTTCCAGCACGGTCGAGTGGTTTGGCGACAAGGACTGGGGTTTGGGTCTGCCGTTCCCCACCGTGCTGGCGGCACTCGCCACCGCCAGCGAGCTGGGCGGCGCGGTGCTGCTGGTGCTGGGTCTGGGTGTGCGCTGGGTAAGCGTACCGCTGATGGCGACGATGATCGTGGCGATGACCACCGTGCATTGGCGCCATGGCTGGCTGGCGATTGCCGAGGGCATGGGGCCGTTTGCCACCGAACGCACATCTGCGGCAGTGGAGCGGCTTGCCAAGGCCAAGGAAATCCTCATGCAGCATGGCGACTATGAATGGTTGACCGAATATGGTTCGCTCGCCATCCTCAACAACGGCATCGAGTTCGCCGTCACCTATTTCGTCATGTTGCTGGTCCTATTCTTCGTCGGTGCGGGCCGTTACGTCAGTCTCGATTACTGGATTGCTGAACGCTTCAGTCGCCAGATGGTCGCATCCAGCAGCCAGGGCATCCCGTAAGTCCGGCACAGCCGCACGCCATTAAAAGTTTTTCAAACCGCCCGATCGGGCATTACCCCCAGGAGACATCCCATGCGTCATTCCAAGAAACCCCTCATCGTTGCCCTCTCTGCTGCTTTTGCCCTTGCCGGCGCTGGCAGCGCTTTCGCTGCACAGGATCTCGCTTCCGGCTACATGGTTGCCAGCATTGGCGATAAAGCTGGCGAAGCCAAGTGCGGCGAAGCCAAGTGCGGCGAAGCCAAGTGCGGCGCCGACAAGTTCACCATGATGGACACCAACAAGGACGGCTCACTCTCCAAGGCCGAGTTCATGGCCGGCCACAAAGCTGGCGAACACAAGTGTGGCGAAGGCAAGTGCGGCGCTGCCAAGAAGGCCGGCGAAGCCAAGTGCGGCGAGGGCAAGTGCGGCGCTGACAAGAAGAAGTAAGGTTTTTCTCCAGCCTGTTGTTCGATGAAAACCCTCCCCCGGGTGCACGGCGCGACTTCGGTCACGCCGCACGTCCGGGGTGCGGGTCTTGGCCTCAGGCGGTCTCTTTTGGAGCCGCTTGCAGGCTTGCAATCCAGCCCCGGTGACGGGATTGGTTTTTTTGAAGTGGCCCCAGAAAACTGGATGCGCCTCGGCGGCAAGTTTGCCCGCCAGTTCCGCCAGTACACCGAGCGATTTCCCTTCGTCACCCACGGCCTTTCACTCTCGATCGGCTCGCCAGCGGCGCTGGACGAGGATTTCGTCCGCGCACTCAAAACGTTCCTTGATGTCCACGGCATTCGGGACTACACCGAACATCTCACCTTCTGCTCCGACGACGGCCATCTCTACGACCTGATGCCGATCCCCTTCACTGCGGAAGCCGTCGAATACGTGGCTGCGCGCGTCCGGCGCGTGCAGGACATTCTCGAGCGACGCATCGCACTCGAAAACGCCAGCTATTACTCGCCGCTGGCCACTGATCTCACCGAGGCCGAGTTCATCCGCGCCGTGGTCGAACACGCCGATTGCGATCTCTTGCTCGACGTCAACAACATCGTCGTCAACAGCATCAACCACCGCTACGACGCGCTCGGCTTTCTCGATGCGCTGCCGCTGGAACGCGTGCGCTACATCCACATCGCAGGTCATTACTGCGAGGCGGAGGATCTGCGTGTCGATACCCACGGGGCCGATGTCGGTGAGGCGGCGTGGGGCTTGCTCGATGCTGCCTATGCGCGCATAGGCCCGGTGCCAACGCTGCTGGAGCGCGACTTCAACATTCCGCCCGTTGCCGGGCTGATGCAGGAGATCGACACCATCAACCGTCTGCAAGCGCAGCACGCGCCACGTTGGATTGCCCATGCTTGAGTTCCAGCAACTGCAAACGCGATTGGCTGCGCACATCCGAAACCCGGAGTTCGCACCAGCGCCAGCAGGCATTGAAGAGCGCCGCCTCAGGATTTACCGCGAGCTGTTCTACAACAACATCGAGGGTTTTCTGGCGAATGCCTTCCCAGTGTTGCGGCAACTCATGGATGAGGCGCACTGGCACGCGATGGTTCGGGATTTTTTCGCGCGCCATCAGAGTCACGACCCACTGTTCAATGGCCTTGCTGAAGAGTTTTTGCGCTATCTCGAAAACGAGCGCGGTGCGGTTGAAAACGACCCACCGTTCTTGCAGGAGCTCGCGCATTACGAGTGGGTCGAACTGGCGCTTTCCATCGCCGAAAATGAGCTGACACCTGCGCTGGCCGATCCGAACGGCGATCTGCTCGAAGGTGCGCCCCTGGTCTCGCCCCTGGCCTGGACGCTCGCCTACGACTACCCGGTGCATCGCATCGGGCCGGAGTTTCGGCCGCTTGTACCTGGCACGCAACAGACCCTCCTGGTGGTCTGGCGCGACCGCGCAGACGAAGTCCGATTCATGGAGATCAATGCCTTCACCGCGCGACTGTTGCAGCTGCTCGGTGAACAGGCCACTGTCATCAGCGGAAAAACGCTACTGCTAAGGATTGCGGCAGAAGCGGTACATCCCGACCCGCAGAAGCTCTTGCAAGAGGGCGCTGACCTGCTGCACGGGCTGCGCGCGCGCGACATCGTGCTGGGTGTGCGTCACTAGCGGCACAGAGAGCGGACCTGCGGCTGACGCATGGTAAATATGCTTCTGCACCAACATTTATGGATAAACGGTAGTTGACGGCAGCGTGAACGGTCGGCAGGCTGATAAATGAATAGATTGTCAATTTTTCATCGCTGAAACGGAAATCGGCGTTGACAGTCACCACAACAGCCGATTTTTGGGAGTTTCGCCGATGTCAATCGTTGCTCATTCGCGCTCCGCGCTTGTCGGGGCCGTCAGTCTCATGTTTTCCCTGCTGCCCTCCGTATCACTGGCCTTAGGGCCAGACTGCATCGCGCCTGGTTCTACACTACTAACCGATGCGGTCGGCGATCAAGTCGGCAACACCGATACCGACATCCACTCGGTAAGCATTTCGGAAGCATCGTCAACCACCCGCAATTTGGTGTTCACTGTCAAGACCGGCTTGAGCCAAGGCATGATGTCGCCGAATGCGCGCTGGATTGTGACCTTCAAGGCCAATACGCCTGCCAAGGATTATTACGTCTCGATGGCGACCGGCCCGG
Source organism: Nevskiaceae bacterium (assembly GCA_021731445.1). Lineage (GTDB taxonomy): Bacteria > Pseudomonadota > Gammaproteobacteria > Nevskiales > Nevskiaceae > Stagnimonas. Next base: position 73,736 of record JAKFXK010000035.1, read on the forward strand.
AGACCAATGGCGGCAAGCCGGTTTTCCATTACGGCACTGGCATCAGCGGTTTCGGCGGCACCGATTCGCTCGGACGTGGGCTGGCTGGCTCCAGCTATGACGCCCTCACAGGCACCATCCGCATAGTGGCGCCCAATACAGCCTTTGCAGTCAATGCCGGAAACTCACTGAACACTATCGCAGCCGCTGTCCGCCTGAGCGGCGGTGCTTGCGGCGTGGCCTGTGTCAACGGGGCTGCCGCAGATACTGGCACCTCGACCCTGACCTACCAGGTGGGTGCAGCCTGCGGCAGCCTCGAGGTTGATACTGGCAGCAGCGGCATAAATAAAAGCGCGCCCGGATTAGTCTACGGCGGCCGAGATTTCGACCGTGTACTGGATAGCCGCTTCCAGGTGTTCGAGCCGCCAGCAGGCATTGGTGCCGACGGCAGCGGTGGCGAGTACAGCATCGGCTACAACCCCGAGACCAAGCGCATCATGGCGAACTCGATGGGCTTCTCGCCGGGCGGCGTGGTGAGCATCGAGCTGTTCTCGGCAAAAGTGTTCCGCATCACACCGCCTGAGCAGCGTACGCCGGTGCTGGTGGAAAGCTGCGACGCCCAGTGGGAGGACAAATCCAATCTCTACAACAGCGCCTTTCCGCAGGTGCTCTCCGATCCGATCCTGTGGACTGACCAGGATACTGGCCGCACGTTCAGCGCCAATCTCACAGTCGGCCCCAACCCCGGCTCGGCTTATGCCTACACCGACGATGACGGCGATAACTGGATTCATGGCGGCACCGGCATCGCAGGTGCGGATCACCAGACCATCGTTTCCGGCTTCTATCCCCCCAATTCGCCATTCGAAGTGGTTGCCCGTACCGCAGGCTATGGCCAGAAGAACACGGCAGGCACGGTGACCAAGGGCAAGGCGGTGTACTTCTGCTCGCAGGATCTGGTGCCGGGAAGCTGCGTGCGCAGCGACGACGGCGGCAATAGCTGGAGCGCGCCGCAGGTTGCCTACGACGGCAGCGTCTGCAGCAATCTGCACGGGCATCTCAAGATCGCCCTCGATGGCTCGGCCTATCTGCCGATCAAGGGCTGCGGTGCCCAGCAGGGCGGCACCTACACCCATAACGCCGGCCTGAGCTGGACCCAGTTCACGGTGCCTAACACCGCACCGCAAGCCGATGGCAGCGATCCCTCCATCGCCATCGACGACGCCGGCAAGCTCTATTACTGCTACGTCAACGGCGATGGCCGTGCACGGGTGCGCGTCGGCAGCAAGAATGCGGACGGCAGCCTCGCATGGAATGGCCCTGACACCGATCTCGGCAGCGCCCATGGCATCCGCAATGCCAGCTTCCCAGAGGCAATTGGCGGCGATTCCGGCCGCGCGTCCTGCGGTTTCCTCGGCACCAATGACCCGAGCACCAACTACCAGTCGCGCGACTTCGACGGCGTTTGGTATCTCTACATCGCCACCACTACCGACGGCGGTGCGAGCTGGACCACGGTCAATGCCACCCCCAACGATCCGGTGCAGGGCGTCGGCGGCATCTGGCAGCAGGGCGGTAGCGGCGACACCAATAACAACCGCAACCTGCTTGACTTCAACGAAGTGACGATGGACGAGAAGGGTCGCGTGCTCTTCGGCTACAACGACGGTTGCGTCGGAGCCTGCAACACGGACCCGGTCGGTGCAGTCACCTACGTCGCCTCGATGCGCGTCGCCCGCCAGACCGGCGGCAAGACCTTGCGCGCGGCCTTCGACGATAGCCTGGGCGTGGCGCGCGCGCCGGGACAGGCCTGCTTCAGTGGCAACGATGAAGGTGCCAATGTCCGGCTCGAATGGAAGCGTCCGGACAACGGCGGTGCTGCGCTGCGCTACGACATCGAGGAGGTGTTCAGCAACGGCACCACCATGAAGGTGGGCGAAACCAGCAATCAGAGCTTCAGCGTGTCTTCACGCACGCTGGCGAGCAGCGCCTATCTAGTCCGCGCGGTCAACAGCACTGGCGGCACGGCCAGCAAGGTGCTGGGCGTGCCGGCTACGCCGGTCGTTGTCAAGCGTGCCCCGACCTCCAGCCTGACGGCCTCGCCCAGCGCGATCAATGAAGGCGATGAAGTGACCTTCACCGTGACGCTGGCGGATCTGGATGGCGATGCCCTCCAGTACGAGCTTGATTTCGGTGATGGCAGTGCGAAGGTCACGGGCAACGCAAGCGGAACCGTCCCGCATACGTATCTGCAAACCGGCAACCAGTTGTACACGGCCACGCTCAAGGTGCGCGAAGCCACGACCACGCCGCCACTCTCGGCACCGGACGTCAGCGCCAGCATCACGCAGACGGCAGGCACGGGTGGTGGCGGTGATCCAGCGATCACGATCACCAGTTTCACGGCCTCCCCGAACAGTGGCGACGTGACCAATGGCCCGCTGAATGTCACTTTCAGCGTGGCTGCGGCCGACACGGATCCCAACAAGGGCACTCTGAGCTACACCTACTACTATGGCGACGGCACCCACTCGGCCCGGTTGACCAGCAGCACCAGCAGTCACAGCTATGAGAAGGCGGGCAGCTACCATCCCACTGTCATTGTGGCCGACGACAACGCCAATAGCGCCACGGCCGAGACCACCGTCACCACCACCACCACAGTCACTGTCAACCCCAGCGCACCGGTCACCGCCGTGCTCAGTGCGACCCTGGCCAACAACAGCAGCCAGGTGCCTGCCACTGCCATCCTGGATGGTTCCGGCTCCACCAGCTACAGCGGTGCGGTCTACCGGTTCAACTTTGGCGACGGCACGGCTCAACAGGTGGGTACGGCCAAGATGGCCCGGCACGTCTACACCCTTGCAGGCAGCTATACCGTCACGCTCACCGTCACCGACAAGGACGACCCCAGCAACACCTCCACCGCGACCGCGACCGTCAACATCACTGCAGCCCAGCAGACAGTAGCCCAGCTCAGCATCAGCCCATCCACCACCACCGTCGGTCAGCAGGTCAGCTTCGATGCCTCTGCCTCTATCGCCAAGAGCGGCAGCAGCATCACCAGCTACACCTTCGACTTTGGTGATGGCACGACCCCCTTGCTGCAAAACGTCACCTCACCGGACGACGGTAGCGCGGCGAAGGCCAAGCACATCTATACCCGTGCAGGCAGCTTTACTCCCAGCGTTACCGTCACCGACAGTAGTGCCGGCAGCAGTGCGGCCAAGGCGGACGTGAAGGTCACGGCCCCCAAGCCGGCGCCTGCACCTGCACCTGCTGAGCCAGTCACCCCGACTCCCCTGGAACCGGTGCTGGTCAATGCCGGTGGCGGCGGTGGTGCCCTGCCGCTGTGGAGCCTGCTGCCCCTGCTGATGCTGGCCGGCCTGCGCCGCCGCCGTCGCTAAAGCGAAAGCAGCAACAACCAACGCCCCTCCATCGGAGGGGCGTTTTTTTGCGTGAGACCTTGAATGGCAGTCTGTGTTTTTGAACGGGGCCTGCCGGATTTTCATGGTGCAATGCATCCGCCGCAAAAAAGCCAGCCACGCTGCCGGGCAGAGCTTGTCATTACGACGAAAGTCGGAATCCAGTCCCAGCTAGCTTGTTGATCTCGCAAGGTCTGGATACCGGCTTTTGCCGGTATGACAATGCGGTTGGCACCTGTGCAGGATTCCTTGGTTTACTCAAGCCTGCGCCATCCTAGGTTCAACGCCTATTGAGGGACGTGCGTCCACGAGCCCGCATCAGAGCCATACCCTTGAGACTTCTAGCGGGCCGCATGATGGCCACGCAATCAATCAGGCCAAGGCCGCCGCCGACATCTCGTTGGCAGCTTCGGCTTGCGCCCGCACTACGGCGTCGAGCTTGAGCGGGGCCGTCAGCGCCCAGCGGTCGAAGTCTTCCGAGGGCAGAGCCTTGCTGAACAGCCAGCCCTGCTGCTGGCGGCAGCCGAGTTCATAGAGCGTCAGCATCTGGCCGATGTTCTCCACACCCTCGGCAACCAATGCGATTTCGAGATTGGTGGCGAGCGAGATGGTGGCGGCGACGATCTTGCCAGCCTGTCGCTGGCCATTGAGTTGGGAGACGAAACTGCGGTCGACCTTGATCTTGTCGATTGGGAAGCGCAGCAGGTAGCTGAGGCTGGAATAGCCGGTGCCAAAGTCATCGAGCGCCACCGACACGCCCAGGTCTTTCAGCTCCCGCAGCAAGCGTTCGGCGGTTTCAGGTCGCTCAATGATTGCGCTTTCGGTGATCTCGATTTCGAGGCGGCTGGCGGGAAGGCCGGTTTCATTCAGCACGCCGCTCACCATTTCCACCACCCCTTGCCGCACCTGGCGTGGCGAAAGATTGAATGCCAGCCGGGGCGGTGGATGGCCGCGATGACTGGGCCAGAGCACCGCTGCCGCGCAGGCGATGCGCAACAGATGCTCGGTGAGCGTATCGATCTGGCCCGAGTCTTCGGCGATGCCGATGAACACGTCCGGGGGTACGAAGCCGCGGGTGGGATGTTTCCAGCGCGCCAGCGACTCGGCGCAGACGATGTTGCCGCTGCCGAGATCGACAATGGGTTGGAAGTGCGGCAAAACGGCGCCGTTTTTCAGGGCCACCCGCAGATCGTCGGCCAACTCAATCCGCTGGCGGGCCTTAATTGCCGAATCGTTGCGGGCGAACTGCACGACGTTGCGGCCCATCTGCTTGGCCTGGAACATCGCGGCATCGGCGGCGCTGATGAGGGCTTCGGTGCTCCTGCCATCATCGGGATGCAGCGCGACGCCGAGGCTCATGCATAGCGTCAGGCTGCGCTGCTCCACGGCCAGCGGTTCGGTCATGCGGCAGCGCAGGCGCTCGGCCTCGGCGGCGATCAGTGTGCGGAAACGCGCGGCAGCAAACGGCTCGCTGGTCAGGATGAAAACCGCGAACAGGTCGCCGCTGTAGCGATACAGGCGGGTCTGGCCCTGCACCAGCCATTGCAGGCGCGCCGCCACCGTCTTCAGCACCTGGTCGCCGAAAAAATGACCGTAGCCATCGTTGATGGTACGGAAGTGGTCGATGTCGGCGAACAGCACCGCGAAAGGGGTTTTCCCCGCAATCGCCCCCGCTATGTCGTGCTCGAACTGCACACGGTTGGGCAGGCCGGTGAGGGCGTCGTGATAGGCCAGGTTGTTGAGCTGGGCGGTGAGCTGCGAGAGTTCGTAGAGAGCCTGGCCCAGTTGCCCGAACTCATCCCTGCCCGATACCGGAGGAGCTTCGAGTGCCGCGCCCTGTGCCACCACCCGCACTGCGGCATAAATACGCTGCAGAGGGCGGAAAATGGCATTGAGCAGCATCAGTGCCGAGATCGCCGCCAGCACCAGCAAGAGCCCGTGCAGGCTCAGGATGAGCTGCTGCGAACGCAGCTGACCGGCTTCTGAAGCCTTGAGGATCAGGCGCAGTTCCTGCTGCTGGCGTGACAGTAGTGAGTCCAGTGCTTCATCGGCCGGGGCACCCAGTTGCGGAAACTGCCGGAACTTGGCGGCAGCGGTCGCCTGGTCACCGGCTTTTTGCGCGGCAACGGCTGCCAGCGCGGCCTGGCTGAACGCCTCGGCAGCCGTCCGCACCCGCAATGCGGTGGCGGCTTCGAGGCTTTCGAGCGCCTTGACACTGGCCAGCGCCAGTGGTTTGTGGGTGTCGATCACCAATTGCATGGCCACGGTTGCATCGCGGCCTGGCTCGCTGGTCGCGGAGATCGCCAGGGCACGGCGCAACATCACCAGCGAGTCCTTGGCCCGCTCTGCCGACTGAATCACATCGAGCGTGTGTTCGACACGCGCATAAACCTGGTGCTGAGCATTCTCGGCACGCTGGTTGAGTCCCAGCAGCAGGGCTCCAAAGATCAGTATGGCCAGCAGTGCGGCCAGCAAAAGACGCAGCCGCAGACTGACCGAAAACCGGGAGAGACTTTGCGCAGTCTGTGCAGGCAGGGGCAGTCGGGAGGGCATTAAGTTCATCGTGGGCACTTTAATATTTGATCGGGATCGCGGGCCGCCATCCATCTTTCTTGAACTGCCGCTGCGCGGATAGGTTGACCTTTCTACAATGCGCGGCCCTAATTTTTGTGACCCGCGTCATGTCCATGTTGCAACGCATCGCTGAGCAAGCTGAGCTCAGGCGCACCTTCGCCATCATCAGCCACCCGGATGCCGGCAAGACCACGCTGACTGAAAAACTGCTGCTGTTCGGCGGTGCGATCCAGCTCGCGGGTACGGTGAAGGGCCGCAAGGCCACGCGCCACGCCACCAGCGACTGGATGGCACTTGAACAGCAGCGTGGGATTTCCATAACCACCTCGGTGATGCAGTTCCCCTTTAACGGCAAAGTAGTCAATCTTCTTGATACTCCGGGTCACGAGGATTTCAGCGAAGACACCTACCGCACTCTGACGGCGGTTGACTCCGCTCTGATGGTGATCGACGCCGCCAAGGGCGTCGAAACCCGCACCATCAAGCTGATGGAGGTCTGCCGCCTGCGCGATACACCCATCATCACTTTCATCAACAAACTCGATCGCGAAGGCCGTGCCCCGCTTGAGCTATTGGATGAAGTCGAGAAGGTGCTGGGTTTGAATTGCGTGCCGATTACCTGGCCCTTGGGGATGGGCCGCGATTTCAAGGGCGTCTATCACCTTCTCGAAGACCGCTTCTATCTCTACAGCGGTGACAAGCACCGGGTGAGCGAGATCGAGACGGTGGATGGTCTGCGCGCACCCGGCCTGGCAGAGCGATTCGAGGATGTCTACAAGACCCTGCTCGACGAGATTGATCTGGTCTCGATGGCCGGCAACGGTTTTGACCTCGCCCAATACCGCGCCGCCAAGCAGACGCCAGTGTTCTTTGGTGCCGCCATCAACAACTTTGGCGTGCGCGAGCTGTTGAACGGTTTCACCGACTGGGCGCCGCCGCCGCAGCCGCGCGTCGCGGAGTTCAATGGCATCGAGCGCGAGGTGCTGCCACTACACGACAAGTTCACTGGCTTCGTGTTCAAGATCCAGGCCAACATGGACCCGAAACACCGCGACCGCGTGGCCTTTCTGCGCGTGTGCAGCGGCATCTATCGCAAGGGCATGCTACTGCACTCGGTGCGCCTCAATGGTCCGGTGCGAGTCAACAACGCGCTCACCTTCATGGCCGCCGACCGTGAGACGGTGGAAGAGGCCTTCCCCGGCGACATCATCGGCCTGCACAACCACGGCACGATTGCGATTGGCGATTCGTTCTCGGAAGGCGAGATGCTGCGCTTCACCGGCATCCCCACCTTCGCACCAGACCTGTTCCGGCGCGTGATCCTGAAAGATCCGCTCAAGGCCAAGCAGCTCAACAAGGGGCTGGATCAGCTCTGCGAAGAAGGCGCGACGCAGGTCTACCGGCCGGTCAGCAACAACGACATCATCCTCGGTGCCATCGGCACCTTGCAGTTCGATGTGGTGCAGTACCGCCTGCAGGACGAATACAGCGTTGCCTCCGCCTTCGAGCCGATCAACGTCCATTGCGCCCGCTGGGTGCAGTGCGCGGACGAGAAGAAGTTCGCCGAGTTCATCGACAAGAACGAGCTGCGCATGGCGCGCGACCACTACGGCACCCTGGTGTATCTGGCGTCATCGGCAGTGAATCTGGCGATGGCGCAGGAGCGCTTTCCCGACGTTAAGTTCCTCGATACCCGCAGCCATGTGGTGGGCACTCACGGCTAAGCTGCCACTTGATTCAGAATGGATTCAGGCCCTCACCGCAGCATCCGTGCAGTCTTCAAGTCTCTTTTGCGGTACCCCAACAGCAGCAACCGAAGTCCCACGGAGTCTCCCCCATGAAAACCCTCGCTATCCTCCCCAAATCCAAGTTCCTTGTGGCTGCCGCCCTTGCTGGTGTGATGTTGAGCGCCTGCTCGCCCAAGCCGGAATCGGCCAATGAAGTCGCTGCCCAGCAGCTGGTCGAGGCAACCCAGAAGGCCGAAGAAGCCGCTGTTCGCGCTGAAACCGCGCAGAAAGCGCTCGAGGACGCACAGGCCGAGCAGGCAGCTGCAGCCGCCAAGGCTTCCGCCGACGCCGAGCAGGCTGCCGCCAATGCCAAGCTCAAGGCTGCGGAAGATCGCGCGGCTGCCGCCGAGCGTGAATCCGTCGCGGCCAGGAAGCGCGCCGCCGCTGCCGAGCGGCAGGTCGCCAGCAAGCCCGCAACCACCTACACCCCGGCTCGCCCTGTTGCCGCGCCTACCCCCGCGCCGGCACCGATCTGTCAGGACTGCGGCACGATTTCTGCCATTACTGCGGTGAAGGTGAAGGGTAAGGGCACCGGCATGGGCGCTGTCGCAGGCGCCATCGCCGGCATCGCGGCAGGCAATCAGGTGGGTGACGGCAAGGGTACCGATGCGGCAAAAGTGGTCGGCGCGATTGGCGGTGCCTACGCTGGCAACCAGGCCGAGAAATACATCCGCGGCGAGACCGTGTTCGACGTGTCGGTGCGCATGGACAATGGCACCACCCGCACCGTGCGCGTGGCCGATGCCAGCAGCGTCAGCAGTGGCACCCGCGTGAAGGTGGTGGGTTCAAACCTCGAACGTCTGTAAGTTGGTAATTACCGTATCCAGCGGGGCCGCACTGCGGCCCCGCTTTTTTGTACGTCAGAGCTTGATGCGCACCCAGTCGCGCCGCCGCCAGAGTGCGACGAAAATCCCGGCTTGGATGCCGCGATAGCCGATCATGGCGAACCACACTGCGTTAAGCCCCAAGCCCCACACCGGCCCCAGCAGATAGGCCAGCGGCAGAAACAACATCCACTGCATCCCCACCGCCACGATCAGCACCGTGCGGGTGGCGCCGACGCCGAGCAGGGTGTTCATCAGGATCATGCCCAGGGCATCGCCGATCACCGTCGCGCCGATCAGCTGTAGCGGCAGCTTGGCGAGTGCGATCAGCTCGGGTGTCTTCAAAAACGGCGCGAGAATGACGCTGGGGATGAGGATGAAAGCCAGCGCGAAAGGGGCCAGCAGATAGATGCTCTGGCGGAACACATCCCACATCCAGCGATAGGCGTCATCGGCATCCTTGCGGCCTAGGGCTTGTCCGGCGAGTGTTGCGGCAGCGAGACCGAAACCCATGCCGGGCAGCACGGTGACGAGGGTAATGTTGACCAGCACGTTGGCGGCGGCCAGTTCAGCGGTGCCGATCTGGCCGATGATCCAGAACAGCATCACGAAACCGGCCGCGAACAACAGCTGTTGCGCCATCGCTGGCACGCCGAGCTTGAGTTGGGCTTTCAGTTCTGCACGCGAGGGGCGGCGCTTCAAAAAGCCCGACTCTGACGCGTGCTTGCGTGCAAGCCAGAAATAGGTTGCGGTGCCGACGCACAGGGAGATCGTGGTGCCCAGGCCCGCGCCCATCGTGCCCATCGCGGGCAGGCCGAACTTGCCGAAGATGAGGCAGTAGTTGAGCACAATGTTGAGCGTGTGCATCCAGATCAGCGTGCCCATGTAAAGGTGGGTGCGCTTCACTGCACTCCAGTAGCCCCGGAAGCTGAAGTTCATGCCCAGTGCAAACACCGACAGCAGGCGCATCTGCAAGTACGGCACCCCCTGCGCGGCGACCTCCGGGTCGGGATTGAGCTTGGCGAACAGCCATGGGGCGATGAGGATCAGCACCGCGCTGATCGGCACACCGATCAAAAGCGACAACATAAGCCCACCATTGAGCGGGATCGCCGCCTCGTAGAGGCGTCCCTCGCCGACGCGACGTGCTGCGATGGCCTGCACCGCGACCGACAGGCCCGTGACGGCGGCCATCGCCACGAAGTTGATGAAGCTCGACAGCCCCACGCCCGCCAGCGCCGCAGGGCCCAACTGGCCGACGAAAGCGGTATCGACAAGATTGAGGATGTTCTGTGAGGTCATGCCACCGATGATCGGCAGCGATAGCGCCCAGATCTCGCGGCTGCGGCTTTTACCTGTTGATGCAGCCAAGCGGTTACTCCGGTGGATGGTCAATAGAGTCAGGGTGAATTGTCACGCAGGCGACGTTACACTCCAAACCGCACTACAGGGCGGCATCTTTCCTGCGGCGTCCGGTTTTTTGCCGACGCAGGATCGCCAGCGGCCTTCCATCGGACAACACCGCCTCAAAGGGAGTCACACCATGTTCAACCTCCGCCTCACCGCGCTCGCCGCGGCTGTCGCCCTGCTCACCGCCTGCGCCAGCACTTCCAAGCCGGTGCCGTTGCCCCCCAGCGACACGCCGATGTCCATCGAACCCAGCGCAAGCGGCAGCAGCTATCGCGTGATGGCCCCGGATGGTGTCACGCAGGTGGGCAC